>CAMNAE010000136.1 GCA_946530565.1 uncultured Oscillibacter sp. | reverse complement strand
CTGCGTGCGGGAGAGCACGATGCAGCCGGCGGTCTCGATCTGGTTGTTGTAGAACTCGCCGAAGTTCTTCATGTAGGCCTTGACCTTGGTCGCGTCGGCCACGGTCGTGAAGCTGTTGAGCCTGAGCTCCGGCGCGTCGGCGACCGTGTTCTCGACCGCGACGATCACGTCAGAGAGCTTGCCGACGCCGGAGGGCTCGATCAGGATGCGGTCGGGCTTGAAGCGGTCATAAACATCGAGCAGGGCCTGGTGGAAGTCGCCTACGAGCGTGCAGCAGATGCAGCCGGCGCTCATCTCGGAGATCTCGACGCCGCTGTCCTTCAGGAAGCCGCCGTCGATGTTGATCTCGCCGAACTCGTTTTCGATCAGCACGAGCTTTTCGCCCTTGTAGGCCTCAGCGAGGAGCTTTTTGATGAGGGTCGTCTTGCCGGCGCCGAGGAAACCGGAGACAATGTCGATTTTCGTCATGAGAAAACAACCTTTCCGCAGAAGGCGGCATTGCGCGCCTTCCCTTAAATTTTTGAACGGAACTATTATAGCGCCAAAAACTGAAATTGCAACCGATTCGCAAAAGTTTTACACAGGGAAATTGATAAAAACTTTGGGATTTACATTTTTGCACTTATATCTTATAATAGCTCCAAAGCGACGGTTTCCCCACTTGATCAAGAGGAGTGAAGCGTATGCCCCTGTTGAAGCCCAAAGCGCTTTTCCCCGAGCATGTCATCGCCGACCCGGCCGCGGACTTCCGCACGGCCCGGCGCATCGAGCGCTACCGCGTCTCAGACGCCGCCGTCTACATCCCCGCTGGCTTCATCTGGCAGTACTTTCCGCTCTCGGCCGTCACCAGGGCCAGCCGCGCGCGGCGGAGGGTGGAGTCCGAGACCTCGATGACGGGCTGGTCGGATGAATATCCCGCGATCGCGGTGTTCTTCGGTGAGCGGAAGCACTACCTCGAAATGGACAAGGACGGCCCGACCGACACGCTTCTCGCGCTTTTGAACGCCGCGGCCGGCGTCTGAAAAGCGATCCCCGCAGCGATCCGCCCTTCCTGTCATCCTGAGCGTCAGCGAAGGATCCATCGGCAGACGCACGGCGCATTTCTATGCTCCGTCGTGCACTCAGCGATCGGTCTTTCGTCCCTGCGCTTCTCTTTCAACAGCTTCTTTTTCGGGCAGCTGGATCGTTGCTTTCATACAAACAACAGCGGCAGGGCATCGCTCCCCGTTTCTGCTCTTCCGCTGTGTTTATTTTGTGTTTTTGGCAAAGGAGAATCCCAATGGAAAATCGCGAACGTCTTGGAAGCCGGCTGGGCTTTATCATGCTCTCGGCCGGCTGCGCCATCGGCTGCGGCAATGTCTGGAAGTTTCCCTGGATGTGCGGGCAGTTCGGCGGCGGCAGCTTTATGCTCGTGTACCTTTTGTGCCTGCTGATCCTCGGTCTGCCGGTGCTCACGATGGAGTACACGATCGGCCGCGCCGCGCAGGCAAGCCCCCTGTATATGTTCCAGAAGCTTGAAAAGAAGGGCGCCAAGTGGGGCATCTGGGGCTATATATCCCTCTTCGGCAACTTCGCCCTCATGGCCTTCTACTGTGTCGTCACGGGCTGGATCTTCTACTATTTCTTCCGCTTCCTGACCGGCAGGCTCGACGGGCTCGGCTTTGTCCCCATGATCATGAACCCCGCACTGAACGTGGGCTTTTTGGCCGTCGTGGTCGTGCTCGCCTTCATCATTTTGAGCGTTGATCTGCAGGGCGGCCTTGAGCGCGTGACGAAGTGGATGATGTGCGCGCTTCTCGCGCTGATGCTGATCCTTGCGGTGCACTCCTTCACGCTCTCCGGTGCGGGCGAGGGGCTCCGCTTCTACCTGATCCCCGACTTTTCGAAGATCGACGGCAGCGTGATCGTCGGCGCGATGAACCAGGCCTTCTTCACGCTCTCGCTCGGCATGGGCTCCATGGCGATCTTCGGCAGCTACATCGACAAGACCCACACGCTCATGGGCGAGGCCGGCACGGTCATCGTGCTCGACACCTTCGTCGCCGTCGTCGCGGGCCTTATCATGTTCCCCGCCTGCTTCTCCTACGGCGTTGAGGTCACGGCCGGCCCGAGCCTCCTCTTCGACACGATGGCGGCGGTCTTTACGAACATGGCCGGCGGCCGCTGGTGGGGCACGCTCTTCTTCCTCTTCATGGTCTTCGCCGCGATGAGCACGGTGCTCGGCGTGTGCGAGAACATCCTCGCGATGGTGCGCGAGATGACCGGCTGGAGCCGCCCGAAGGGCTCGCTCGTGTGCGGCATCATCGTCTTCTGCGCCGCGCTCACGACCGCGCTCGGCTTCAGCGTGATCCCCTTCCAGCCCTTCGCCGAGGGCAGCAACTTCCTCGATTTCTGGGACTTCATCGTCTCGAACAACATCCTGCCGATCGGCTCGCTGATCTTCGCGCTCTTCTGCTGCAACCGCTTCGGCTGGGGCTGGGATAATTTCATCGCCGAGGCCAATGCCGGCAAGGGCCTGAAGGTCCAGCCCTGGATGAAGCCGCTCTTCCGCTTTGTCGTCCCCGCGATCATCATCTTCCTCTACGTCTACGGCCTGGCCACGTTCAAGTGGCGGTAAGGGGCTGAACCGTCTTCGTTCAAGTGCGCGGCGCGCTGCAGGCAAATGCAGCGCGCCGCACTTTTGTCTCGCCCCTCTTGACGCAATACACGGCATGGTATATACTTTCAGCATCAAGATAGACGATATGAAAGGAGCCTGTACCATGGAGACAACCCGCGTGTTTACCAACGGCCGCTCTCAGGCGGTTCGGATCCCGAAGCGCTACCGTTTTCTGAGCGATACGGTCTATATCAATAAGATCGGCGACGCGCTGGTGCTGACGCCGGTCGCCTCGCTTGCCGAGGCTTTCGACCGCGGCGCGGCGCTTTTGACCGACGATTTTCTCAGCGGCGGCCTGCCGGAAAGCCTTCCCTCTGCGCGTGAGGAACTATGATGTATATGCTCGATACCAACGCCATTATCATGGCGGTGCGGCATTCGGATCGGCCGATCCGCGAGAAGATCCGTGCGCATCTGGGGAAGGATCTTTGCATCTCGGTCATCACCTACGGTGAACTGGAATACGGCATTCGAAAAAGCGCCGCGCCTGAACGCAACCGCGCGGCCATCACGCAGATCCTGCTCGGCATTCAGATCGTGGATTTCGACGCGTCGGCAGCCGCACATTTTGGGGATATCTTTGCCGAGCTGGAGCGGCGGAAACAGCGCATCGGCTACCGTGACATGCTGATCGCCGCCCACGCGCGCGCCCGCGGTGACACTGTGGTCACCAACAATGTAAAAGAGTTCACCCGCGTTGCAGGCCTCAGGGTCGAGGACTGGAGCGCGGATGAGGCGTGAATGGTGCCTCAGCTGCACGTCTGTCTTTATGAGGAGGATGAGACCATGAGCGAAGCATTGATGGAGATCATGAAGAAGGATATCGACAAGAGGATCGGCCAGGAAATTCTCACCGGGATCCAAAATCTGATGAAGGATCTGCAGATGACCGCGCAGCAGGCCTCTTATGCTGCGATGCTGTAAAAGCAGCTATATTATCTATATCAGCATACCCTGTCAGGAAGGAGCGTCAGCGAAGGATCTGTCGATAGAAGAACGATGTACGAGAACGAGCATCGTGCGGTAAACGACAGATCCTTCGTCGCTTACGCTCCTCAGGATGACAGGGGTTAGGCTGATGATCCGGAACTTCGGGTTCTGACGGACCCCTCAGGCGCTTCGCGCCAGCCCCCCTTTCAGGGGGGCCAAGAGCCGCTGCGGCGGGACCCCTCAGTCACCTTCGGGCTGGCGCTCGCCCTGCTTCATCTGCCACCGGCAGCGCAGGGCTCGCTTCCCCTTTCAGGGGGCCAAAAAAAGCCGGCGGCGCACCGTGTTTTTCGGTGCGCCGCCGGGTTTTTGTGTATTTTGCGTTATTTCACCGGGTTCTCGAGAACGCCGAGGCACTCGATCTCGCAGCGGCAGACGTCGCCGGGGACCATCCACTTCGGCGGGGTGAAGCCCATGCCGACGCCGGAGGGCGTGCCCATCGAGATGATCGTGCCGGCGGTGAGCGTGATGCCCTGGGAGAGCTGCTCGATCGCGCGGGGGATATCGGTGATCATGTGGTCGGTCGTGTTGTTCTGGCGGAGCTCCCCGTTGATGTAGGAGCGCACATAGAGCCCACGCGCGGGCAGGTCGTCGCGCTCGACGATCCACGGACCGATCGGGGTGAAGCCGTCGAGGCTCTTGCCCATGAACCACTGCTGGTGGCGGGTCTGGAGCTCGCGGGCGCTCACGTCGTTCAGGATCGTGTAGCCGAAGACGTACTCCATCGCGTTTTCGCGGGAGACGTGATAGGCGTCGCGGCCGATGACGACGGCGAGCTCCACCTCGTAGTCGAGCTGCTTAACGATGTCGGTATGCGCGTCGATCGGGGCGCCGGGGTCGACCGCGAGCGTCACGCGCTTGCCGAAGTAGATCGGCGCCTTGCCATCTTCATTGTAGCTGATCGTGGAGCGGATCGTCTCCTCGCGGTGCTCGAAGTAGTTGACGCCGAGGCAGATGACGTCGTTTCTCGGGCGGCGGATCGGCGCGCAGAGCTGCACGTCATTGATGGAGATGCCCTCGGCCCCGTCGGCGCAGGCGCGGAGCTCCGGCGTCACCATGCCGCCGATCTCGCGGATGAAGTCGGTCATGTCAGTGGCGCGGAAGCCGAGCGACGCGATCGGGACGACGTGGTTCGGGTCCTTGCCGATGATGCCGAGCTGCTCACGGCCGTCGTGGATAAAGGTGATGAATTTCATGGAATCAAACGCCCTTTCTCATGAGGTAAGTGAATTTTGCACGCCCATCATACCCGAGCGCAGGGCAGAATGTCAAGGGGAGATTCGCCGCTGAGGCGAGGCTGTTTGCTTATCAGGGCTTCTCCCTCTTCCGTCTTCGCTGCGCGAAGCCTTCGAACCATCCACCGGATGGTTCGACCCCCGCCGGGGGAAGGAATCACTCCGCCGCGAGCTCGTCCACCAGCTTTTCGAACGTCTCCAGCGCCGCGTCGACCGGGGCGGCGGTCGAGAGGTCGACGCCCGCGATGCGAAGGAGCGACACGGGGTCCTGCGTGCAGCCGGAGGAGAGGAACTTCAGA
>CAMNAE010000135.1 GCA_946530565.1 uncultured Oscillibacter sp. | reverse complement strand
TTTCCCTGGGAACCTGGACGGTCTGCCCGGCTTTATTCTTTTCTGTGCCGTACACAATACCGATATCGACCTGGCAGCCTCGGATGCGAAGATCATTGTAGATGATGTTCTCCATGATATGGGTCATTTCCTGCTGACGGAAGCCGATTCTTGCATTCCGAAGTCCCAGATCATCGCAGTAATACTTGTTGGGGTAGTCAAAATAGTCCCTGCCTTTCACATCATACCGCCGGCACTCCTCAAACAGATAGGAATCGATCAGATGACCGATATATGCCTTAACGGTATTTGGCGCGACAGTATCCTCCCCGGCAAGCTTTTGTCTGGAATTCAGAGAATTGGCAATATTGTTCGGGTTCGTCAGCGATCCGACAGAGGAGCATAAAAGATCCAGAGCGGCAGAGAGCACATCTTCCCGCTTGTTTTTTTTACGCTCTACTATATCCTTCAGATAGACCTCCGAGATAAGAGCTTTCAGGTAATCCATCTTTGCGGTTTCATCCGGCCTTGACAGAACCAGTGGCATGCCTCCGTAGAAAGCATAGTTGTCAAAGGCTTCCGTCCTGTCGCCGCCGACAAAGGCGTAGTACTCCGAGAAGCTTAAGGGATGCACCCGAACATTGTCGCTTCGACCGCGGAACTCGGTAAGGATATCGCTTGAAAGCATTCTGGAATTGCTGCCGGTCACATAGATATCCAGGTTGGGAAGGGATTTCAGATCGTTAAGAGCGTCATAGAAAGTTATGGCTTTCCCTTTTGGGTTATAGGGATTCGGAACTTCGTCGGACATCTGGATCTCGTCCACGAACAGATAAAACCGGTCAGGACTGCCCTCGACGTGCTCCCGAACCTCTTTTGCCAGTTCAAGCGGGTTCCTGTAGCGGATGAATCTTACAAGATCCAGTTCATAAGAAAGGATATGATCCTCCTTCACCCCCTGCTCCAGAAGATAGTTTCTGAAGATGGTGTGCAGGAGGTATGACTTCCCGCATCTGCGGATGCCGGTAATGACTTTGACCTGACCATCCCACATACAGGAGATCAGTTTTTTCAGATACAGATCACGTTTAATCTCCATAACAACCTCCCGTTGAGAACTTATCAAATATATTATGCAACTTCTCAGCAGGTATTATACTGACAGGAAAAAGGAAAGTCAACAATTTCATTGAGAACTTAGCTAATTTATTGTTTAAGTTATCACCGGAAAGGCCGGAGGTGATGTGCGGCACTGCTGTGCGTTTCTCCCGGAACACGAGGATCGTGATATTGAAAAAGCGGCGCAGCGAAATAAGAAGACCGCGCCGGCAGAACACAGCCGGTCGGCGGCCGGTCAGCAAAAAGATACGGGCGTGCCGCAAAATGCCCCTCCCCCGTCATTGCGAAGCCCCGAAGGGGCTGCGGAAATCCGTTTTCCCCCGAACAGAAGACGGATCCCCACGCCAGCGTGCGCGCCGGCTCGGAATGCAAGACGGTGATCGCATTTTGCTGCACGCCCATTTGCGTTTTCGCGGGCCCGGATCCGTCAGCCGGCGACGGAGAGCAGCTTCTGGTTCACGCGGCCTGTGACCTCGAGATAGTAGGCGAGCTCCGCCTTCGTCAGCTCATTTTGATCGAGCGCCTCGATCTTTTCGGCATACTCGTTGTAGCTGGCAAGGATGCGGTAGTAGTCGCCCATCAGCGAGACAAGGCTGTTCGCGTCCGCGTTCAGGTACTTTTGCATAAAGTCCGCATACTCGTCCATGCAGGCCTCATAGGCGTCGAGAAACTCCTTTACCTCCGGGCGGATCCCGTCGGCCTCAGGCGCTGTCTCCTCCGGCTCTTTCTCAGGCTCTTTCTCCGGTTCTTTCTCAGGCTCCGGTTCCGGCGCTTCCTCTGTCTCCGGTTCGGCCGCCTCTTCAGGCTCTTTCTCATGCTGAGAAGCCGCGGGCGGCTCGGTTTTGGCGGCCGCTTCGTTCGCCGCGGGCGCTTCCGGCTCTTTCTCCTTCGGCGCAGCGGCGGGCGCGGCGGTCTCTTCCGTTCCGGAGGGCGCGGAAGTCTGCGCAGACACATTCTGTGAAGCAGATGTACTTGTCGCCGTTTCCGGTCTCTCATCTTCTTTTTCCGGTCGGATCACGGCGTTGGACAGCATCATCAGCACCGCTGCGATCAAGACCCAGAACCACCAGCGCTTGTAGACGGGCTTCTTCGTCTTCTTCGGCTGCGTCGGATATTCCTGCGCGGCCATACGGATCGCTTGCCCCGTTTGTTCCGTCGGGGACGCGCATGCCGCGCCGCACTCCGGGCAGAACTTCGCGCCCTCCTGCAGCGCTGCGCCGCACTTTGAGCAAAATGCCATCGTGATACCTCCTTGATTTTCATGTGTCTCGGGTCGTCTTTTGACGTGTTTTTCCCATCATAGCAGATGCGCGCGCGTTTCGTTCCCACCGCTGCGGTGGGAACGCGGCACCTGAGCTTCGGTTTTATTCCTCATAGCCCTCAAGGAGCGGCGCGCAGCCGTTTATGATCAGCACCCGGTTCACCTCGCGAAGGTCGAAAACCGCGCTGTTGATCGCGGCCGCGACCGCCGCGTCACGCCGAAACCGCCCGTGCAGCGGCGCCATGCCGTAGAGGATCAGCGCCTCCCGGACCTCCGGGAGCGTCAGATGCGAGGCAAGGCACAGCCGCAGGATCACGTCGCGTTTACGCGTGCGCTTTTCACCGGAGATCAGCTTGTAGCCGTAGTTTTCGCCGAGGTCCGCCGCCAGGAACACATTTTGCTGCAGCAGCCCCTTTTCGCGGATCTTCCTGCGCATGTAGTCCGCAAAGGGCTGCGCTGATGTGAGCATGTCCGCCCGGTGCGCCGCAAGAAAGGCCGGCAAAACCGCAAGCGTGACGCTGAACAGCGCCTCGTTCATACGCTCACTGACCCGCTCAAATGTCTCTTTTTCCATGTTGTTCACCCTTTCGATCAGATGAACGGCGCCCGGGCGCAGAAGCCCGGGCGCCGCTCTCAGATCAGGGCTTGTAAAAATTGCGCAGGCAAAACGCGCCGGAGCGCAGCTGCGGCCCCGGGCAGCAGCATCCCCGCCGCGCTTGACACGTGGGAGACGGGACGGTATACTTTATTATGATGTTTTTAACGATTGAGGATGATGATATAAAAAAATCCGGCGCGGCCTGTTCACAGGTGAACGCACGGATCCTTTCAAGGGAAGGAGTCTGCAGAATGAAAAAATGGTTCCTCTGTATTCTGACCGCTCTTGTGCTGCTTTCTCTCGGCTTCGCGGCAAGCGCGGCGGGAGACGCGCCCGCCGGGACCTGCGGTGAACATCTCACCTGGCGCATCGAGAACGGCGTGCTGACCATCTCCGGCACCGGAGCGATGGACACCTTCGACTACAGCCGCTCCGGCCGCGTCCTCACGAAGATCGACCTGCCGGACGGACAAAAAGACGTGGTGCTGCAGGGCCTCCTCACGACAGCGCCCTGGGGCAATTACAACGGTGCCGTCACACAGATCGTGGTGGAAGAGGGCGTGACCTCGATCGGCGAATGGGCGTTTTCCGGAATGGTGAGAACGCGGAACGTGCTCCTGCCCACGACGCTTGAGCGCATCGGGCGCTGCGCCTTCTACGACTGCGCGTATCTCACGGGCATCGAGATCCCTGACAGCGTCTCGGAGCTCGGCGACAACGCCTTCACCGACTGCTTCTGGCTGCGCCGCGCGGTCGTGGGCAGGAACGTCAAGGATGTCTCCTGCTTCGAAAACTGCATGGCGCTCGAGGATGTCACTCTCCCCGCGACGCTCGAGAGCATCGGGCCCCGTGCCTTTTACGGCTGCGCCGCGCTCACCGGGATCGAGCTTCCGGACTCGCTCCAAGCCATCGGACAGTGGGCGTTTTATGCCTCGGGGCTCAAAGGCACCGTCTCGTTCGGCGCCAACCTCAGGAGCATCGACCGCGCCGCTTTCGGCGGCGCCATGGGCATCACGGACTTCGAGGTGGACCCTGCGAACACAGTCCTGTACACCGCGGACGGCGGCGTCGTCTCGCGTGAGAGCGCGGCGCTGCTCGCGCTGCCGAGCGGTCTTGGCGAATACACCGTGCCCGCGGGCGTGAAGGAGATCGCGCCCGGCCTCTTCGACGGCGCGCAGAACTTAAGGCGGGTCGTTCTGCCCGAGGGACTCGAGCACATCGGCGACGAGGCCTTCTGGGACTGCGTCTCATTGCGGGAAGTGGCGCTGCCCGCCTCGCTCAAGACGATCGGAAACGCGGCCTTCCACCTCACCCGCTCCCTTTCGGAGCTCACGCTCCCCGAGGGTCTGCAAAGCATCGGGAATTACGCGTTCCGCTACTCGGGCGTGCGCGCGGTCCGGGTGCCGGACTCCGTGACCGCGCTGGGCAAATTTGCTTTCCGCGGCTGCGACAATCTCGAGATCGCGGAGCTCGGCAGCGGCGTGACGGCGCTGGACGGCTATTTTATGGACTGTAAAGGGCTTCGCGCTCTGGTCCTTCCGGCGAGCCTGAAGAGCGTGGACGGCTATGTCCTGGATAACTGCCAGCTTCTGCAGGACGTATATTACCGCGGCACGCAGGAGAACTGGGACGCGGTGGAGAAACGCACCTGGGGCAACGCGCCGCTCTTTGACGCCGCGCTGCACACCGCGGGTTCCTGGAGCGAGGCCGACGTAGCGGCGCGACGCGCGGGCGAAGGCGAGATCAGCTGGCGCCTCACGCAGAACGGCGATGTTCTGATCATCTCCGGCTCGGGCCCCATGCCCGACTACGGTGACGACGGCTCCGGCAGACCCTGGGCGGATGCCATGAAGACCGTCCGGGCGGTCATCGTCGGTGAGGGCGTGACGCACATCGGCCGCGGGGCCTTCTGCAGCAGTCTGAACCTCCGCACGATCTCCCTGCCCTCGACCCTCAAGTCCATCGGCGAACACGCGTTCAGCTTCTCCGTGCAGGACTGGTACGGCACCTCGCCGGGGATCATCCTCCCGGAAAAGGTCTATGATTACCTGTATTTCGCGGGCAGCAGCGCCCAGTGGCGGCGCGTGAGCCTGCCCGAGAGCTATCTTGGGCTGGAGAACGCCCTGATCCGCTTCGGCGTGCAGGATATCCCCTATGATCCCGCCGCCCTGGCAGATCTCTCCGGCGTCCCGGTCCCGGGCGATGTCAGCGGCGACGGGGCCGTGGACGGTGCGGACGCGG
>CAMNAE010000134.1 GCA_946530565.1 uncultured Oscillibacter sp. | reverse complement strand
GAGGTCCATGTCATGGACACGACGCTCGAGGAATGCCTCGCAAGGATAGATGCGGATCAGACCCGGACCGAAGAGGCAAAAGCCCTCCACGCCGAGCTGGCCCGCAAATGGTTTGAAAACTGGCGGAAGGGAGGTGAAGAAGGTGAAAGCTGAACTTAGAGCGGATGGATCGCTCCACATCAGCGGCTACGTTAATGTGCCGGGACGGCAGTCCAGACCGGTGCTGACGCCGAGGGGCAGAGTGATCGAGGTCATCGAGCAGGGCGCTTTCGCGCGTGCGCTCGAGCGCGCCGGATCGCTCCGGATGCTCCTGGACCATGACGAGCGCAGGGCACTTGCGTCGACCGGCGACGGCAGCCTCAAGGCACGCGAGGACGCGGTCGGCCTGTACGCCGAGTCCGTGGTCACGGATCCGGAGGTCATCGAGGGCGCAAGGACCGGGAAGCTGCGCGGCTGGTCTTTCGATATGCGCCATGTGGCCGATGATGTCGAGACCAGGGCAGACGGGCTGCCGATCAGGCATGTCAGGGATTTCGACATCAGTGAGATCTCGTTGGTCATGAACAAGATTCCGGCGTACTCGTCCACCTCCATCGAGGTGAGGGCAGACACGGAGCAGGATGACGACGCGACGGTGGAGATCCGTGCCACGGACCTTGAGGCCGAGTTTGTTGACCAGACGCCGCCTCCGGCGGATCCCGAGGATCCGGAGGAACTGGACGGTGATCCTGAGGATACCGCGGATCCGGAAGACCCGGACGACGATCCGGATGACGACGACGCTGCGGAGCGTCTCCGCACCTACGAGGCGCGCGTGCGCGCCCTCGAGCTGTAAAACGCAAAACTATTAACCACCGACGCCTCGCATGAGAGGCGCCGCTGACCTGCAAAATCTACAGGAGGTACAACAAATGCTTAAAAAGCTCATGGAACAGAGGGCCGGTCTTAAGGCCGAGCTCGACGCTATCCTCGCCCTGGTCAAGACCGAAGAGCGGGCGATGACCGACGAGGAAAACACTAAATTCGAGGATCTTGAAAAGCAGATCAAAGACCTCGACAAAACGATCGCGGCTGAGAAGAGAGCCAGAGATCTGGAGCTGAACGAAGAGCCGGCACCGGCCGAGCAGAGGACTGCCGAGGAGCAGGAAGCTGCCGAGGTCCGCGCGTTTGACGCTTATCTGCGCGACCTGGTCGAGCAGAGGACCGATCCGACCGACGTCAACATGACCAAGGGCGCCAACGGCGCTGTGATCCCGGCGAGCATCGCCAACAAGATCATCACCAAGGTCGCGGACATCTCCCCGCTGTATGGCATGGCGACCCGCTACAACGTGGGCGGCACGCTCACGATTCCGAAATATGTCGAAGGAACCGGCTCCACGATCACCGTGGACTACGCGAGCGAGTTCGAAGATCTGCTCAGCACCTCCGGCGCTTTCCAGAGCGTCACGCTGCAGAGCTTCCTTGGTGGCGCGCTGACCAAGATCAGCCGCAGCCTGATCAACAACAGCAGCTTTGACCTTGTCAACTACGTGATCGACCGCATGGCCGAGGCTATCGCCAAATGGCTCGACAAAGAGATCATCAACGGCACGACCAACAAGATCCGCGGTATCGCGGACGCGACGCAGACCGTGACTGCCGGCGCCAAGACCTTCCTCACTGGCGACGACCTGATCAACCTGCAGGAGGCGATCCCGGACGCTTATCAGTCTCAGTGCATCTGGGTGATGAACAAAGCCACCCGGACTGCGATCAGGAAGCTGAAAGACAAAGATGACAATTACCTGCTCAACAGGGACATGACCGCACGCTGGGGCTACACGCTCCTCGGTGCGCCGGTCTACTGCTCCGACGCCTCCCCGGTCATGGGTACTGCCGGCAACGCGGCGGTCGCTTATCTGGATCCGTCCGGACTGGCCGTTAAGCTGGCCGAGGACCTGGAGATCGAGGTGCTCCGCGAGCGTTTTGCTACGCAGCACGTGGTCGGTGTCGTCGGCTGGATCGATGTCGACGCGAAAATCGAGAACGAGCAGAAGGTCGCGCTGCTTAAGGCAGCCGCCGCTGACCCGCAGGCATAATCTGAAAGGAGGACCGCATGAAGGTAAAAGCAACCAAATCTTTCTGCGGGCCCCTGTGCATGGCAATCGGTGAGATCCGCGAGATAACCGATAAGGACTATCTGGCGGATCTCCTGCGGGCGGGCTATGTCGTACCGGTCGAACCGGCAAAGACGGAAAAGCCCGCCGCACCCGCCGCCGAGGCGGAAGCGCCCAAGGCGGAAGCGCCAAAGCGGGGGAGCCGTAAAAAGGCGGTGAGCGCCAAGTGATGGTCGGAGAGATCACCGTCGCTGATGTCGCGGATTATCTGCGGCTGAGCGATGGCGAATATAGCGAGACCGAGCTGCAGGCGATGATCGCCGCCGCGAGACGTTATATCTGCGATTACACCGGACGCGATGAGGCGTGGGTCGACGCCAGGGAGGACCTCTGGGCCGTCGTCATGGTGATCGTGCAGGATATGCATGACAACCGCGGCCTCTACGTGACCGGCACGCAGGAAAAAAATGTAAACCGCATGATCTGGAGCGCGCTCAACATGCACTCCGTCAACCTCCTGTAGAGGAGGTGGCGGGATGTACGTTAATGCGGGCGAGCTCCGGCACAGGATCCAGATCGTCAGGATCAAGCCTGCCGGGCGGGATGCCCGGGGATTTGCCACCGAGAAACAGGTGACCGTCGTCCGCAGCTGCTGGGCGCGCGTCTCCTGGACGAGCGGGCAGGAGCTGGTCAGGGCCAACAGCGAGTTTGCTGAGGCGCGCCAGCGCTTCCTGGTGAGGTACTCACCGGCGGAGATCAGCACCGACATGTTCGTGCGATACAACAACGATGACTATGGGATAGTCTATGTCAACCCCTACGGGGACACGCACGAGTACATGGAGATCTGGACCAAGACATCAAAGAGGGCTGAGTGATGGCGAGAGCGAGAGAGGTCGGGTTCACCGAGCTCGATCATATGTTTGACATCCTGGTCGAGGGCAACGTGGAGGCAGCCAAGAAAGCTGTCGACGCCGCAGCGCCGATCCTCGAGGCATCCGTGCGCTCGCACGTGGCGGCAGCGGCAAGCCGCGGCTACGCCACCGGCGGGCTGGCCGGATCTTTCAAAGCTACACCGGCCAAACAGAATGAATTTGGCGTCTTCTCAGCGGTCCGCCCTGTGGGCGGCCGTGACGGACACGCCTATTCCGAGCGGGCACGCTGGCTGGAGTACGGCGTGCGCACCCCGCACGGGGTACACCAGGCGCCGAGCCCCTTCCGATCCGCAGCCGCTGCCGCCGTCCAGGCGGAGTGCGAGCGGATCATGGAGGAGGTCTTCGACGATTTTGTGAAAAGCGCAGGAGGTGAATGATGGCAAAGACGATCAATGAGATCCTCATCGAGGCGCTGTCGTTCACGGGGCTGCCGGTGCTTCCGGATTTCTACGCGGAAGCCGGGGAGAGGTACTTTACCTTTAATCCGGTTATCGACCGCCCCGTCGTCTCAGGCGATGACGGCCCGGTCGAGCTGGTCGGGGAGTACCAGCTGCATTATTTTTGCCCGCTCGACGAGGACTACCTCGACATGCAGCGCCGGGTGCGCCGGGCGCTGCTCGACGCCGGTGCGACCTATCCCGAGATCACGGACGCGTCCGTGCAGGATGGCCAGATCCGGCATGTTGTTTTCACATTTGAGATCGAAAATGACTACGATCTCGCAGATGATGACGAGTAACCACTGACACACCGACGCCCCGCATGAGGGGCGCCGCTGACCTGCAAAAGCTACAGGAGGTTAACTATGGCTCATATTGGTCTTAAGTACCCTGTTTTTCTTCCGGATGGTGCTGAAGCCGGCTTTGTGATCGGCAAGGCCATCAATTACACCGGCACGCCGTCCAACGCGGACGTCACGCTGTACGCGGATGACGGCATCGCCGAAACTGACAAATCTATCACCAACGAGGGCCTGTCCCTCGAGGCGGACGACATCTCCCTCAAGGTCTACGCCGACCTGCTCGGCCACACCCATGTCGATGCGGTGGAAGGAGACTCCACTGCAAACCCGCCCACCGCAGGGACGCCTGAGAGCGTTTCCGTTTCTATCGATGACATCGCACCGTTCGGCGGCCTCGGCTTCTACCGCAGGCGCAAGAAGAACGGCATCCTGTCCTTCGACGCGATCTGGCTGCACAAGGTGCAGTTTGCCGAGCCGACCACCAACGGCGCGACCAAGGCTGATACCGTGACTTTCCAGACCAGGACCATCGAGGGCACCGCGTACCCGGACGACAGCGGCGTGGTCAAAGAGGAGGCCATCTTTACGACCGAGGCAGCCGCCAAGGCTTGGCTCGACACTAAGGCCAGCATCTCCTGATCATGAGTGATCTGCGGCCGCAGCGCAGGGCGCTGCTGCTGGGAGGGGAGCAGCACGAGCTGCTCTTTTCCCTGGCCGCGGTCGATGAGGTACAGTCGTCCCTCAACCTGCCAATCTTCGACGCGATCCGCGCGATCTTTGCGGTCGCTGAGGGCAAGGTGACGGAAAAGGGCCTTGAGATCCTCGCCGGCGTCCTGGCCGCGCTGCTCCGCACAAACGGGGAGCCCGGGGCCACGGCGCTGGGGGTGATCCGGCAGCTCAAGCCGGAGACGCTCACCGGGACGGCCCTGCAGGTCGCGGCCCTCTTTACTGAGGACGCGCCTGAGGCGGACGACGAGGACGACGACGATGATGAAGACGATGAGGACGCCGCGAAAGAGAGCAGCTCCGCGGTCAACGTGGCGAGGCTCCTGTACACCTGCACGAGCGTCCTGCGCCTGAGTGAGGCGGATGTCTGGGAGATGACTCTGAGGAAAATCTACCTGCTCATCGACGAGCACCTCATTGCCAACGGCAAGAAAAAAGAGACGGACATCGACAGCGTCGAGATGTTCGCGGGTTAATATTGACTGCACAGGGCGCCCTCCGGGGCGCCCTTTTTCCGCATACAGACATTAACGGAGGTTGATAGGCATGCCAAGTAAGATCGGTCTGGTCCTCGCGCTCGACGGCGAAAAAGAGTTCAAGAGCGCGCTGACCAGTGCCAAGCAGGCCGCGTCCGCGCTGAAAAGTGAGGTGAAAGCGGTCGGCGAGGCCTTCGACGGCCAGGCCAACACGCTGGAGGCCCTGACCGCCAAACATGAGGCCC
>CAMNAE010000133.1 GCA_946530565.1 uncultured Oscillibacter sp. | reverse complement strand
GGATCTACGACATCGTGCGCAGGATCCCGGCGGGGAAGGTCGCGACCTACGGGCAGATCGCCTGCCTTGCGGGGAATCCCAACTGGAGCCGGGTCGTCGGCTATGCGCTGCATGTGAATCCGGAGCCCGGGGTGATCCCCTGCCACAGGGTCGTGAACCGTTTCGGTGAGACCTCGCGGGCCTTCGCCTTTGGGGGCGGAGATGTGCAGCGGGCACTGCTCGAGAGCGAGGGCGTCGTGTTCGGCACGGACGGAAGAGTCGATCTTGCGCGCTTTCGCTGGGACGGCATCTGAAGCAAAAAAATATAAGCGGCGGCTGCCCCGGGTTACAGGGGCAGCCGCCGCGTCGTCCGCACTGTCTTTTGAGCGTCTATTTCCTGAGAAACAACATGGCGATCGTGAACAGGACACCAAAAACGATAAAAAGCAGGGAGAGCCCGGATACCTCCCGCTCACTGAGCTTTTCCCAGCGGACCCTGTCTGGCGTCATTCGATGGTGATGAATATCCTGAAAGGAGCAATAGATGTGCTTCCATCTCAGGCGATATCCCACAAGCGTCCAAAGGCCGAAGAGGATGAACGAGATGCCGGGGAGATACGATTTGTCGAAGACACAATAGAGGATGAGCGTGCCGATCGCCCAGCCATATCGGTGCAAATAGGCAAGAGCAATGACCATAGCAAAACCTCTCTGCCGTGTTCTGTCGGATGCTGCCTCAGTGCTCTCCTTTCGGCGGTTCCTTCAGGCAGAAGTAGGTGAAGGGGCCGGTGGCGAGCAGGACGCCGGCTTCATCGAAGATGTCGACATCGACGAGCGCCGTCTTTTTTCCGCGGCGTCGGACACGCGCGCTCGCACGGATCGTGCCGGAGCTGCGGTTTTCCAAAAAGCTCAGTGTGCCGCTCTGCGTCACATAGGTGCGCCCGTCGGTGTGGATCGCATAGCCACCGGTGTTGTCGGCGAGCGTATAGAGCGCGCCGCCGTGCACCATGCCGTAGGTGTTGAGCGTGTCGGGGTGGATATCGAGGAAGATCTCGGCCTGGTCGTCGTCGATACGGCCGAGACGCATGTGGTTGTGCAGGCTGAACGCGTTCTCATGGAAGCGCGCACGCATTTTCTGTTCGAATTCCGCGGTCATGGGAGTCTCCTTTTAGTTCATCGAGAGCCAGCTGCCCTCGGGAAGGGGCTCCGGCACTTCCGGGATGTATTCAAGTCCGGCCTCGAGCGCCTTGGCGGAGACCATCGGATCACTGCCGGGGACGGCGTAGACCTTTCCGGCAGCCGCCTTGACAGCATCCAGCGTCAGAAAGCCTGTCGCGTCGGCGCCTTCGGCGATCGTCTGCTCGCTGCACTCGACTGAGAGCGTCACATCATAGGGCTCCAGCGCCGCGGCCGCCTCGCTTAAAAAGCGGGCGAGCGCCGCGCCCTGCTCGGTTGTGTTGTAGGCGATCTTGTTGAGCTTGCCGACGAGCGGGTAGCTGACCGTACAGAGCTGGATCTCATCGAAGCCCAGCGCCGCGATCTCGGGAAGAAGCGCCGTGAGGTACGCGCGGGCGGCGTCCTTTGAGGGGTCGAGCCACTGACTGTTGTTCCCGTCGTAGAAGATGTAGCCGCCGGTATTTTTTAGCGCGAGGGCAGAGACGTCGGAGTTCGCCGCGAGCGGATCCAGAAGGCAGGAGACGCGCGCGATCGAATAGACCTCCTCGTCGGCGGTCAGCGCGGCGAGCGCTGCGGCGGTGTCCTTCGCGGTCTTCTTTGCGCGCGAGATCGCACTGGCACTGTCGTAGTAGACACGGCCGGCGTCGTCTTTTAAGGTGACGACGAGCGCGTTCGCGCCCCTGGCGGCCATGGCCTCCTTCGCCGCGGCGAGCGCGGCCTCGGTGAGCGGGGTCTCGGCCAGGAGCAGCGCGTGCGTCTCGATCTTTTCCTCGGCGGGCTCGATCTCAACCTCGACCTCGTCAGGGAGGCCGGCTTCTTCGGCCGTGGAGATCTCGACCTCGGGCGGCGTCTCCTGCACGGCGCCCTCAGGCGCGGGAGCGGAGTCGGGCGCCGTGGGAGCGGAGAGATGGAGCTGGCCGAAGCCGTCCATCACCATGTAGCGCTCCGCGGCGAAAATGCCGAGCGACAGAGCGATCACAAGGATCAGCAGCAGCGCGATCAGCGGCTTTTTGCCCGAGCCCCGGCCGCGGTACTGCCGATAGCTGCGGTTCAGTCCGACCATGGGCTCTTACGCCTCCAGCGCGCTGATCTTGTCGACCCGGCGCGCGTGGCGGCCGCCCTCGAACTCGGTCGTGAGGAAGACGTCAGCCATGCGCTCGGCCAGCTTTTCACCAGTGAAGCCGGCGCCGATCGCGAGCATGTTCGCGTTGTTGTGCCGGCGGGTCAGTTCGGCCTCAAAGGCGTCCTGGCAGTGGGCGCAGCGGATGCCCTTGATCTTGTTGGCCGCGATCGAAATGCCGATGCCGGTCGTGCAGATCACGATGCCGCGCTCGCATTTGCCGCTCGCAACGGCACGCGCCGCAGCGGCGCCGAAATCGGGGTAGTCGCAACTCTCAGTCGAAAAGCAGCCGAAGTCCTCCAGGGTATGGCCCTGCGCCTCAAGATACGTCTTCAGATGCTCCTTGAGCGCATAGCCGCCGTGGTCACAGCCCAGTGCAATAATCATGATGAGCCCTCCTTAAAATAGAAATAGATCCGTTCAGATCAGAGCTTATGAAAGATGGCTTCCTGCCGGGAATAGGTGCAGAAATATTTAAAACCGCACGCGCGCAGGAGCGCCTGCCCCTCGCGGATGCCGCGGCCGACGTCGCTTGTGCGGTGGGCGTCGGAGCCGAGCGTGATGCGCTCGCCGCCCTTTTCGCGGTAGCGTTTCAGCCAGAACGAGTCCGGCAGCATCTCGCCGCCGCGGTTCACATTGAGCTCGATCGCAAGACCGCGGTCGATCGCGGCGGAGAGCACGGCCTCGGTCTCGTCGCGAACGGCGTCGAAGCTTAAGTCTTCGAGCCCCGGGATGCGCTTATAGTAGCGCAGCGGCAAGGTCAGGTGACCGAGCACCGTAAAGCCGCCGAGCGCCACGGTCTCATCAAGCGCCTTCACATAGGCCCGGAGCCGGTCCTCGGCCGCGGGGAGGCTGCCGGGACGGTCGGTCGAAAAGTCCGCAAAGCCGTATTGTTCCGGCAGCATGTGCACCGAGCCGATCGTGAAGTCGAGCTCTTCCGCGCCTTTCAGAAGCGGTAAAGCCGTCTCGGGGGTCAGATACACGTCGCCGATCTCAAGGCCGAGCTTGAGCTCAGGCAGCTCGCCGCCGCCCTCGCGCGCCTCGGCGAAGGCGCGGTGCAGGCGCGCATAGTCGAAAGACTTCCGCGCGCTTCCGCGCCGATCTGTCCAGTGGATCGCCTCGAAGTGGTCGGTGAAGCAGACTTCATCGAGCCCCGCAGCCTTTGCCGCGCGCGCCATGTCGCGCATCGAGGCGGTGCCGTCGTCGGACATATTGGAATGGACATGATAGTCCGCAAGACAGACGCTCATTTCTTGAACTTCTTGAAGAAGCGGCTGCGCTGCTCGTAGTTGTTCTCGCCCATCGTCGCGGCGAAGGCCTTGAGCGCCTCTTTCTGCTCTTTCGTCAGGTTGCGCGGCGTCTCGATGTAGACCGTGACGTACTGGTCGCCGCGGCCGCGCCCGTTGATCGAGGGGATGCCCTTGCCCTTCAGGCGGAAGGTCGAGCCGCTCTGCGTGCCCTCGGGGATGTGATACTTCACCTTGCCGTCGATCGTCGGGATCTCAAGCTCGGCGCCGAGCGTCGCCTGGATGAAGGTGATCGGCGCCTCGCACAGCACGCTCGTGCCCTCGCGGCGGAAGATCTCGTGCGGGCGCACCATGATCGTGACGAGCAGGTCGCCGTTCGGTCCGCCGTTGCGGCCGCAGCTGCCCTGGCCGCGGAGCGAGATCGTCTGGCCGTTGTCGATGCCGGCGGGAACGCTGACCTCGATCGTGCGGCGTTTGCGCACGGCGCCGGCGCCGCGGCAGTCCGGGCAGGGCTGGTGGATGATGCGGCCGCGTCCGCCGCAGGCGCTGCAGGGCGCGCTGGTCGCAAAGACGCCCATCGGCGTCTGGCGCCGCACCTGGATCGTGCCGGTGCCGTGGCAGGTCTGGCAGACCTCGGGCGTCGTGCCCGCGGCACAGCCGCTGCCCTTGCACTTGTCGCACTGCTCCATGCGCTCGACCGTCACCGACTTCTTGCAGCCGAAGGCTGCCTCCTCGAAGTCGATCGTAAGGCTGATGCGCAGGCTCTCGCCCCGCTGCGGGGCGTTCGGGTTCGCGCGGCGGCCGCCGAAGCCGCCGCCGAAGAAGCTGCCGAAGATGTCTCCGAGATCTCCGAAGTCGAAGCCGCCGTCGAAGCCGGCGCCCGCGCCGAAGTTCGGGTCGACGCCTGCGTGGCCGTACTGGTCGTAGCGGGCCTTCTTATCGGCGTCGGAGAGGACCTCATAGGCCTCGTTGACCTCTTTGAAGCGGGCCTCCGCCTCGGCGTCGCCGGGATGCAGGTCCGGGTGGTTGGCCTTCGCGAGCTTGCGGTAGGCCTTTTTGATCTCATCTTCAGAGGCGCCGCGGGAGACACCGAGCACCTCGTAATAATCACGTTTTTGTTCAGCCATGGTTCACCTCGCGCGTAAAGCGGCAACGCGCGGGCAGACTTTTGCCGCCCGCGCTTTCGCCGCTCATGTTATCACGAATTCTGATCGTCGTCAACGACCTTGTAGTCGGCGTCGTAGTACTGGCCGCCCTGGCCGCCCTGAGCATTCGCGTCGGGGCCGGGCTGGGCCTGCTGGGCGCCGCCCTGCGGGTTCGCCTGCTGATAGAGCTTCTCGCTGACCGCGTAGAAGGCCTGCTTTAATTCCTCGGTCGCGGCCTTGATCGCCTCGACGTCGCCGCCGGGCAGGATGCCCTTGAGCTTGTCGATGCCGGCCTGGACCTTGCTGCGGTCGTCGGCGGGCAGCTTGTCGCCCATCTCGGCGAGCGTGCGCTCGCTCTGGTAGACGATCTGGTCGGCCTCGTTGCGCACGTCGGCGCTCTCGCGCTGCTTCTTGTCCTCGGCCGCGTACTGCTCGGCTTCCTTCATGGCGCGGTCGATGTCCTCCTTGCTCATGTTCGAAGAGGAGGTGATCGTGATGTGCTGCTCCTTGCCGGTGCCGAGGTCCTTGGCGGAGACGTTCACGATGCCGTTGGCGTCGATATCGAAGGTGACCTCGATCTGCGGCACGCCGCGG
>CAMNAE010000132.1 GCA_946530565.1 uncultured Oscillibacter sp. | reverse complement strand
GATGGCGACGGAGAACGTCCTGGCCCTGATCGACGATCTGGCCGATCAGCTCCGACCGGAGATCCAGCGCGACCGCGACCGCTGGGCCAAGGGCGGCGAAGGCGACAGCGTCGACTTCTGGGAGCACGGCGGCGAAATGGTCGATTCTCTGCGCAAATACGTCGAGCGCCGCGGCACCTCAGTCATCATCAATTCCTTCATCTATAACGTCGGTCTGATGCGGGGTTCCCTGTCCAAGGCGGAGCTCCAGGAATATTTCAAAGACATCGAAGATTAAAGCAAAACGGACGCGCCCTTGCGGTGCGTCCGTTTTTTACACAAAGAAAGACCGGCGGGACATCATAGTCTCGCCGGTCCTGTTTACCGGCTGATTTACTTTTCCAGATAAGTCCGCAGCAGTTCCTGCAGCAGCTCATCCCGGTCGATGCGGGTGATCAGCGTGCGGGCGCTGTTGTAATTGGTGATATAAGTCGGATCCTCAGACAGGATATAACCCACGATCTGGTTGATGGGGTTGTAGCCCTTGACCATCAGGGAGTTATACACGGACGACAGGATCTCCTTCATCTCGGCCTTACTGTCAAGCGCGGTAAATTTTCTGGTGGCATCTTCCATGAATGCTCCCTCCCAAAAATTTCATTTCTGTAACATATTATAACAGAAAAATATGTTATGTAAAGTAAAATTTGGTCGAAAGCCATGAAAATTTCTTAAGATTTTTTAAAAAATTACCGAATGACCGCCCCGAAACGCTCTGCCAGGCCGTTCAGGACCCGTTTCATGGTCTCTTCCGCATGCTCGTCGGTCAGGGTCTGATCCTCGGCGCGCATGCTCAGCGAGAAGGCCACGGACTTCTTTCCGGCGGCGATGTGGCTGCCGGCGTATACGTCAAAGAGCGTGCAGCCTACCAGATACTTGCCGCCGCAGCGGAGGATGCAGTCCTTCAGATCGCCCACGGGGATCGAGGCGTCGCAGACAACAGCGATATCGCGCGTAACGGCCGGGAAGCGCGGCAGCGGCTTGAAGACCGGGGTGCCGCCCTTGCTCTCAAAGAGCGCGTCGAAGCTGAGCTCGGCGCAGTAGAGCTCGGCGTCCACGCCGTAATTGGCGGCGACGGAGGGATGGATCTGACCCAGAACGCCGAGATATCGTTCGCCCATCCAGACGCCGGCGCAGCGGCCGGGGTGATAGGAGGGATTGTCCTTTACGGCGACGAAGCGGGCTTCTCCGCTGCCGAGACCGGCGATGATATCCTCGACCCAGCCCTTGAGAACGAAGAAGTTCATCTTCGGGCCGTAGGCGCCGAGGGAGAGGATCTTCGGCTCGTCCGCGGTGCCGTCGGGACGCTTGAGATAGATGCGGCCGATCTCATACAGGCGGGCTTCCTTGTTGCGGTAGTTGAAGTTGCGGGTCAGGATCTCGAGCATCGAAGGCAGGATGCTGGTGCGCATGATGGAGGTGTCCTCGCCCAGGGGGTTGAGGATGCGCAGGCTCTCGCGGCGCGGATCGTCCTTCGGCCAGCCGACCTTGTCGTAGTAGCTCGGGCTGATGAAGGAATAAGTGATGATCTCGTCAAGACCCATGCTGCGGCAGGTCTGGCCAAGCTCGCGCTCATACTGCTGCACGGGAGAAAAGCCGCCGGCGGTGCTGATGCCGCCGCTGAAGGCCACAGGGATCTCGTTATAGCCGTAGAAACGGGCCACTTCCTCCGCGATGTCGGAATAGTGCGACACGTCGCCGCGCCAGGAGGGCACATGGATGACGTCGCCCTCAAGCGTGAAGCCCAGCTTCAGCAGGATCTCGCGCATGGTCTGCTCGTCGATATCGGTGCCGAGCAGCGCGTTGATCTTCTCCGGCTCAAGCTTGACCGTCGTCTCAGGCAGCGGATTGGGCACGACGTCGATGACGCCCTCGACGACCTCGCCCGCGCCGAGCAGCTCGATCAGCTCACAGGCGCGCTGCACGGCCTTCATCGTGTTCTGCGGATCGAGGCCCTTTTCATAGCGGGAGGAGGCGTCGGTACGCATGCCGAGGGCGGTGGCGGTGCGGCGGACGGAGGGACCGTTGAAGTTGGCGCTCTCAAAGAGCACCATCGCAGTGTCGCCCACGATCTCGCTGTTGGCGCCGCCCATAACACCGGCCACACAGATCGGCTTTTCAACGTCGCAGATGCAGAGCATGTTTTCGTTCAGCTTGCGCTCGGTGCCGTCCAGGGTCTGGATGCTCTCCCCTTCCTTCGCGCGGCGGATATGGACTTCCTTGCCCTCCACGCAGGAGAAATCGAAGGCGTGCATCGGCTGGCCGTACTCGAGCATGACGTAGTTGGTGATGTCGACGATGTTGTTGATCGGGCGCATGCCGGCGTTGCGGATGCGCTCGCGCATCCAGGCGGGAGACGGGGCGATCTTCACGTTTTTCACCATGCGCGCGGTGTAGCGCGGGCAGAGATCGGCGTCCTCGATAATGATCTTCGTCAGATCGTTGATGTTGCCGCCCGCTTTGGCCTCGACGACGGGGGTATGCAGCTTCAGTTCCTTGTTAAAAGTTGCCGCCGCCTCGCGCGCCAGGCCGATCACACACAGGCAGTCCGGGCGGTTGGGCGTGATCTCGAACTCAACGATATGGTCGTCGAGTCCGAGGAACGCCGCCATGTCGTCACCGGGCTTGAGGTCCTCACGCAGGATCAGGATGCCGTCGTGGATGCAGTGCGGGAACTCTTCCGGTTTTGCGCGCAGATCTTCCGGCGAGCAGATATGAGGACGCGCCGTATCGAAGGCCACCAAATCGCCCTCGTGCAGGTTGCAGCAGTCGCTGACGCATTCCGTTTCAGTATTGCCGAGCGAGAGTCTGCAGTCCCACAATGCGTAGTTTCTTCTCGTCAGGCCGGTGATCTTTGCTGCGGAAACGCTGCCGAAGATCTTGTCTCCCGGCTTGATATCGGGCGAAATGGACGGCTTTGCCGGATCGATCGGGTGATAGTCGCCGAGGATCGCCGCAGGCAAAATGCTCGCATAGGGGAAATCGTGCTCGGTGACGTCCAGTTCCTTGAGCGAGCAGAGCATGCCGTTGGAAGGCACGCCGCGCAGCTTGCCCTTCGTGATCTTCGTGCCGTTCGGCAGCAGCGCGTTGTGCAGCGCCGCGGGCACCAGATCGCCCACATGGACGTTCCAGGCGCCGGTGCAGATCTGCACGGGCTCAGCTTCGCCGACGTCGAGCTGGGCCACCAGCATATGATCGGAGTTCGGGTGCTTTTCCAGAGAGAGGATGCGCCCGACCTTCACATTTTTCATGCGCGAGGACAGGTCCTCGGTGACTTCGACCTTGGAGCCGGAGACGGTCATCGCCTCGTCGAAGGCCCGGTCGTCGAACTCGCTCAGCGGCAGATCGACAAATTCATTCAGCCATTTTCTCGAAAGTTTCATATAATCTTCCTTCCTTATCGCCTTCCCCCTCGGGGGAAGGTGGCGCAAAAGCGCCGGATGAGGGGTGTTCCCTCTTCACTATTGTCGGTGCTTACACCTCATCAGTCAGCCTTTCGGCTGACAGCTTCCCCCTCAAGGGGAAGCCTGATTAAAACTGCTGCAGGAAGCGCTCGTCGTTTTCGAAGATCAGCCGCAGGTCGGTGATCTTGTACTCACCCATGGCGAGGCGCTCAAGGCCCATGCCGAAGGCCCAGCCGGAATAGACGTCCGGGTCGATGCCGCAGCCGGCGAGCACCTTCGGGTGCACCATGCCGGCGCCCAGCACCTCGATCCAGCCCTCGCCCTTGCAGGTCGGGCAGCCCTTGCCACCGCACTTGTGGCACTGGATGTCCAGTTCGCAGCTCGGTTCGGTGAAGGGGAAATGATGCGGGCGGAAGCGCGTGACGGTGCCCTTGCCGTAGATCTGCTCCACGACGAGGTTCAGCGTGGCCTTGAGATCGGCCATCGTCACGCCCTTGTCGACCACAAGGCCCTCGATCTGATGGAACATCGGGCTGTGGGTGGCGTCCACCTCGTCCTTGCGGTAGACGCGGCCGGGGGCCAGCACGCGGATCGGCAGCTCGCGCGTCTCCATGGCGTGGATCTGCATCGGCGAGGTCTGCGTGCGAAGGAGGATCTTGCCGTCCTCGGTGAAGTAGAAGGTATCCGTCCAGTCGCGGGAGGGGTGGCCGGCGTCGATGTTCAGCTTGTCGAAGTTGTACTCCGCCTTTTCGACCTCGGGGCCGTCGAGGATCTCGAAGCCCATGCCGACGAAGATGTCCTTGATCTGGTCGAGGACGTTGTACATCGGGTGCTTGTGGCCGAGACGCTTGGCCTCGCCGGGCAGGGTGACGTCCAGCGCCTCCTGCTGCAGCTTCATTTCCAGCAGCGCCTTGCTGAGGATCTCGCGGCGCGCGTCGATGGCGGCCTCGATATCGCCGCGCAGCTGGTTGGCCAGCTGTCCCATCACCGGGCGCTCCTCGGCGGAGAGCTTGCCCATCTGACGGAGGATGCCGGTCAGCTCGCCCTTCTTGCCCAGGTAGCGGACGCGCATCTCCTCCAGCGTTTCCATGGTCGGAGCCTGAGACACGGCCTGCAGGGAGGCCTCTCTCAGCTTCTGCATCAATTCTTTCATTCTTCTTACTCCCTAATCATAAACAATAAAAAAGACTTTCATCCCAAAGCCATGGGACGAAAGCCAAACTTCCGCGGTACCACCCAAATTCGGCCGCAAAGGGCCGCACTTGAAGAAAAGATAACGGTTTTCAGCCGCCGGTGATTGGCCGGTGCTCCCGGGCGAACCAAGCGCGCTCTGCCTGCGGGGGCTTTCAGCCGCTGACCCCTGCTCTCTGAAGGTGATCTCACACTATTTTCCCGTTCATCGCGGTGTTCAACGCATGAACATACGTACCATACCACAAAAAGACGCCGGAATCAAGACTTTTTCCCGATTCCGGCGCTTTCTTCTTATTTTTCTTCTTCCCAGGTGCGCTCGCTGATGATGTAGCGCGGGCGGTGCTTGACCTCCAGATAGATCTTGCCGATATATTCGCCCAGGATACCGAGACAGATCAGCTGCACGCCGGAGACGAAGCAGACGATGCAGGTCGTGCTCGCCCAGCCGGCGACCGTGTTGCCGCAGAGTGCCGCGATCAGCGCCCAGAGAACACCGATGAAGCTCAGGAGCGCGACGAACACGCCAAAGCCCGTGATCAGGTGCAGAGGCTTGACCGAGAGGCTGGTGATGCCGTCCACCGCCAGGGCGATCATCTTGCGCAGGGGGTAGTGGCTCCTGCCGGCGAGGCGCTCGGCGCGGTCATAGCTGACCGTGGGGCTCTTGAAGCCCACCAGCGGCACAAGCCCCCGCAGGAAGAGATTGACCTCCTTAAAGTTCGCAAACTCCCGCAGCACGCGGGAGCTGATGAGCCGGTAGTCCGCGTGGTTGTAGACCACCTCGGCCCCCATGG
>CAMNAE010000131.1 GCA_946530565.1 uncultured Oscillibacter sp. | reverse complement strand
AAGAGAGTCGTTCGTGCCGTAGGCGGTGCCCTCAGTGCGCACGGCGTTTAAAAGCTCGGTATAGTACTGGTCGCCGAGGCGGAAATTGAGGAAGCCCGGGCCCGCGATCTCGGCGGAGGCGAAATAGCTGCCGGTCAGATCCATGTGCGCGAGCAGTGCTTCGGCGATCATGCGGGGAGGCTTGCGCAGCGCCTTCGCGTTCGCCATGGCAAAGGTGGTGGTGAAGTCGCCGTTCGAGCGGTCCTTGGGGATCTCGACCGGAGCGGCTTTGATCTCGACTTCTGGCAGGGAATCGTCCTTTACAGCGTTCTGGTAGGCGGCCATGGCCAGATCGACGATCTGCGCCTTCGCCTGTTGGGTCAGATTGATCATAACGTACCTTCTTTATAAGAGATGGCGGCCGGGGCTTTGACGCTGCCGGCGCTGGGCTTTATGGGGCTGTGCAGGGAGCGGGGGCGCACCTGGATGCGCACGGAGCTGCGCCCGGTGACGATGTGCTCGATCGCGATCGCGTAGCGAAGCTCGAGCAGTCCGCCGCGCTCGGTGAGGTTGTGCCGAAGGCGGGAGGTCCGCACATCGATGGACATCTCACCGAAGGGCGTCTCATACAAAGAGGTGTGCTGTTTCTCCTCTTCAAAGACCATGCGCGACAAGATGGCGCCGCTGTGCTCCATCGTCACGCGCGAGGGTTCGACCAGAAAGGTCGTGGTCGTGCCCTCCATGCCGGTGATCGCGCTCTCGTGATAGCGGAGCATGAGCCCGGTCGGCGTCCTGGTCATGGTAGCCTCGGTGACGAATTCCGTCTTGTCGGTGCCGGTCTCATCAAAGTCCTGTGTGCCCAGAATGTGCATGAGCACCGGGATCTCAGCGTTTTCAGTAGCGGTCGATGTCGATTTGGCGGACGACATGATGCAGATCCTCCTCAAGAAAGACAGAGGCGAGTGCCTCAAAACCCTCGGTCCGGTCGCTGACAAAGAATTCAGCGCTGCCGGACTGCGAGGGATCGGCGCGGGCGTCCATGGCCCGCAGGGTACGTTTCAGGGCGAATGCGGATTCCTCACCGGCGGAGACGAGCGTTACGTCGGGGCCGCAGATGTCGGATAATACGTCGGTCAGCAGGGGATAATGCGTGCAGCCGAGGATCAGCGTGTCGATGCCCTGGTCGATCAGCGGCTGCAGATATTCCCGGGCCACGGTCTCGATCACGATGTCGCCGCGGCGATAGCGGCCGTTTTCGACCAGCGGCACAAAGAGCGGGCATGCGGCCGAGAAGACGGCGCAGGATGGCTCCTGGGCCTTCAAACAGGCCTCGTAGGCGCCGGATCGCACGGAGGCGGGCGTCGCGATGAGGCCGATGCGCCCCTCGCGGCTCACAGCGAGCGCCCTCTGGCAGGTGGGGGCGACGACGCCGATGATCGGCAGGTCGTTTTCGGCGCAGAGGCTCGCAAGAGACGTCGTGGAGACGGTGCCGCAGGCGATGACGATCGCCTTGATGTCGAAGCTTCTTAAAAAGCGCACATCCTGCCGGGAATAGCGCAAAAGCGTTTCGCGGGAGCGGCTGCCGTAGGGGACACGCGCGGTGTCGCCGAAGTAGATCAGGTTCTCCTCGGGCAGGATGCGCCTGAGAGCACGCACGGCGGTGAGCCCGCCAAGGCCGGAGTCAAAGACACCGATGGGACGCGGATCCATGGCCGCTCACCCCTTTCTCATTTTTTTAGGCATATTATTATACACACTGCAGGGCGTCCGGGCAAGATGTGCGGAGCGTTTTTTTTGCTTTATTTTTTCGTTCTGACGCAAAAAAGCGATGCGCTCAAAGAAAAACATTGCCCGCGCGGGCACATCGTGCTAAACTGGAGCAGAACAAAAGGCACAAGAGACCGATCAAACGGAATGGAGGGGGAGAAAACGTGGATGAAGTACGCCTGAAGTGTACGCTGCGGCTGATGACCGGAGAGGGTGTCCGCGGCTTCGGGCCCGGCGTTGCGACGCTTCTTGAGGCAGTGGACCGCTGCGCCTCGCTCCGTGCCGCGGCCGGGGAGATGCAGATGGCCTATTCAAAGGCCTGGCGGATCGTGCGCACGGCCGAGGGGATCTTCGGCCTCAGGCTGCTCGACTCCACCACCGGCGGAAAGGGCGGCGGCGGAGCCCGGCTCACGCCGGAGGCACGCAAGCTTCTTGCCGCTTACCGCGCATTGGAAAAAGAGGTCTGCGCCTTCGCGGATGAACGCTTTTCCCACTATTTCAGGGAATATCTGCGGAAGGATTGACTTTTCAGAGCGCGTCGGATATACTAACGCGGCAACGGTATTACTTTTCAGGAGGTCTTTCCAATGGCAGCTACCCGCGGCAACCAGACCCACAAGCTCACGATCACGGCCATGCTCTCGGCCGTCGCCTTCATTCTGATGTTCATCGAGTTCCCGATCCCGGCGCTGATCCCGGCCTTCATCAAGCTCGACATCTCCGATCTTCCGGAGCTCCTCGGCGCGTTCGCGCTCGGCCCGGTCTACGGCGTCGTGATCACACTGATCAAGAACATTCTCCAGTGCGTGATCAAGGGCACGTCGTCGGCCTACGTGGGCGAGGTGTTCAATTTCATCATGGGCTCCGTCTTCTCGTTCACGGCCGGCTTCATCTATCAGCGCAGCAAGAGCCGCCGCACGGCGCTGCTCGGCGCGGTGGTCGGCGCGGCGCTCATGGCGATCCTCTCGGTGCCGCTGAACTACTTCGTCGTGTATCCGGCCTATGTGGTGGCCTACGGCATCCCGATGGAGGGCATCATCGGCATGTATCAGGCGATCAACCCGAATGTGGACTCGCTGCTCTCCTGCCTCGTCATCTTCAATGTGCCCTTCACCTTCGTCAAGGGCATGATCGACGTGCTCCTCTGCTTCCTGATCTACAAGCCCCTCTCGCCCCTGCTGCATAAATAAGAACAGACGATCACAGACGATAAAGTGCCGCCGCTTCGGAATAGTACCGGAGCGGCGGCGTTATTTCAGATCAATTGGCGCCGGACGTGTCGAAGGACTGGCCCTCGCCGCGGCGGGGACGGTTGTGGCGACGGCGGTTTTTGCCCTCGCCTTGATAGGGCTTGCCCTCGTTTTTTTCGCTCTTTTCGCGCTTTTCCGGCTTGTCCTGGCGGGCGGGCTTTTCGGCCTTCTTCGCAGGCAGCTTCTGGTTTTGGATCGCGCTCTCGCTCGGGCGGCGGGATCGGTTATGGCGGCGGCGGGGCTTTCCTTCGCTGCTGCCCTCCACACCCATCTTCTCGCGGGAGGGTGCGTCCTCCAACAGCGCGTCGGCGAAGGGGTGGGAGACGAGCACCGGCTCCGGCGGGACATCCTCAGTTGTCTCGTCGATATAGCGCTCGGTGAGCGGCGGAATCTCAATGCCCTCGCGGCTGCCCTTGCCGTTTCTCAAAATGCTGATCTCGCTGAGCCGGTAGGTCTTGAGCGGCTCGGGCGCGCTGTCGAGGCTCACTTTGATCTGCTCGCGCAGCAGGTCGACGCCCTTGACATTGCCGGGGCCGTCGGGGGTCTGGACGAAGGACTCGAGCTTCGGGAGCCGGCGCTGCGCGTCCTCGTAGGCGGCCTGCTCGTACTTGAGGCAGCACATGAGACGCCCGCAGGTGCCGGAGATCTTGGTCGGGTTCAGGCTCAGGTTCTGGGTCTTCGCCATCTTGATCGAGACCGGCATGAAGCCCGATAAAAACTCGGAGCAGCAGAAGGGCCTGCCGCAGATGCCGAGGCCGCCAATCAGCTTCGCCTCGTCGCGCACGCCGATCTGCCGGAGCTCGATGCGCGTGCGGAAGACGCCGGCGAGGTCGCGCACGAGCTCGCGGAAATCCACGCGCCCGTCGGCCGTGAAGAAAAAGATGATCTTGCTGCCGTCAAAGTTCGCGCTCACGCGCACGAGCTTCATCTCAAGCCCGTGCTGGGCGATCTTCTGCTCGCAGATGTCGAAGGCCTCGCTCTCACGGCGGCGGTTGTACTCCACGACGCGGTGGTCGTTTTCGGTCGCCATGCGCAGCAGGATGTTGAGCGGGGCCGCGAGCTGGGAATCCGGCTTTTCGTGGTTGCCGGCGGTGCAGATCGCGAACTCCGGACCCTGCGCCGTTTCCACCACCACATGATCCCCCATTTTCACCGGGATGCCGCGGGGATCGAAATCATAATTTTTACAGCCGCTCCGGAAGCGGACGCTGATTACCTCTGCCAAGGGAGACCCTCCAATTCCACTGCAAGCGCGCCGAGGACCTGTTTGGGCGCGACGTTATAGCTGCAGTCTTTGATATAGTGTTCTGAGATCGCGATGACGCGCGTGAGCTGAGCGCGCGTGAGCCCCTTTTGCGCCATCGCGCTCAGGCTCTGCAGATCCGCGGGGGCGCTGCGGCCGTAATGCGCTAGCAGCGCGTGGGCGCAGGCGGCGCGCAGCCGCGTGAGGATCTGAGAGAGCTCGATGCGCGTCGGGTGATCCTTCGTGCGCTCCATTTGGATGAGGCAGGCGGTCACCGCGCCGCGATGCGCGCCCGTGAGCGCCGTCAGGAGATCGTGCGTGCCGTCCTCCACGAATGGGGATAAGCCGTTATCCTCTTCGTGGGTCTCGCCGTCCTGGAGCCGCAGCTCGACGCAGCGGGAGCGGATCGTCTCGAGGAGCTGCGCGGACGTCTCGGCACAAAAGAGAAACGACGCGTAGGGCGGCCCCTCCTCGACGACCTTCAAAAGGGCGTTCTGGCCCGCGGGCGGGAGGACGGAGCAGTCCGGGAAGATCAGCACCTTGCGCGCGCCCTCGTTCGGGGTGACCGAGAGCTCGGCGCGGGCGGTGCGGACGACGGCGACCGAGATGTTCACATGCTCCGGATCCTCGACCACGACGACATCCGGATGGATGCCCCGAAGCGCCTTGCTGCACTGCAGGCATTTGAGACAGGGCTTTTCGCGGGGATCTGTGCACTCCATCGCGGCGGCGCAGTAGCGGGCCGCGGACAGGCGGTCGCCCGCGCCGGTGATCGCGATCGCGTGGGAGAGCGTCCCGCGCGTCGCGGCCTCTTTGACCCGGGCAAGGGCGCTGTCAAATTTATCAAACGCATCCACAGCGCCTTCACCCCCATTCTTTATATCATATTATTATAACAGCTTCCAAAGCAAAAGAAAAGAGAAAAATGGCTCTGCACGCGCAATACATGCAGAGCCGATGATACAGGTTCCCGGACGACGGATCGCAAAAAGGCAAGACAGCTGTAAAAACTTTTGCTTTTCGCAAGTTTTTGCAATCAAATACAAAACTTCGGTCATTCGGCAGCGGGCGCTTATGCCTGTTTCCGCCCGCTCATCGGGGCTTTGAGGCGTTCATGGTTCAATAGTCCCAGGCGCTCGGCCTGCAATATGAGGTCCAGCTGCAGAAGCGACTGGTTCGCGGCGGTGGCGAAGAGGCCGAAGATCGCGTCGAAGACCATCGCGTCGATCAGCGCCGCGGTGGGGATGCCGAGCTGACG
>CAMNAE010000130.1 GCA_946530565.1 uncultured Oscillibacter sp. | reverse complement strand
CGGGATGATCTGTGGAAAGCATTCTATGAGCGTTACGGAAAGAAAGAGGTTTGATCAACATGGCAAAAAGAGTTATTTCCGAGGCCGCCGGCCGCACCCTGAGCGCGGTGTTCCTGTCTGTTGAGGACCACATCGCTTACATGACCCTGCACAATCCCCCGGTGAACGCCGCCAACGGCGCTGTTCAGGAGGACATCCTCGCGATCTGCGAGCACATCAACCACGACGACGACATCTGGGTCGCGATCATGCACTCCGACCTCAAGACCTTCTGCGTCGGCGTTGACATCAAGCGCTTCTATCAGTCCATTCTCGACAAGGACGTCACCAACACCCAGGAAGTCTACTACGACGGTGCCCAGGCCCTGTATGACCTGCGCGTGCCCCTGATCTGTGCGGTGCACGGCCACTGCCTGGGCGGCGGCGTGTGCTATCCCGCCGGTGCCGACATCTCCATCGCCGTGAAGGGCACCCTCTTCGGCGCCCCTGAGGCCAAGCTCTCCGTCTGCGGCGGCAGCGGCCACCTCGCCCGCATCCTGCCTCCCCAGATCCAGCGCGACATGAGCTACTGCGGCACCTTCATGACCGCCGAGGAGCTGCATGACCGCTTCGGCGGCGTGACCCAGGTCGTCGACACGCTTGACGAGCTGATGCCCGCCGCGATCGCGAAGGCCAAGGAGCTGTGCAAGCGCGGCCCGCTGGTGCTCCGTTACCTCAAGGCCTGCATGAACGAGCAGGAGGACTTCCAGATGCATCGCAAGAACGAGCTCGAGGTCACCTACACCCGTTACATGGCCCGTCACGCCGACTTCAAAGAGGGCGTCTCCGCCTTCCTTGAAAAGCGCGAGCCCCAGTACAAGGGCGAATGATTTCCCACTGATTGCAATCACCTTTGCAATAAATCGCACACACCTTAAAGCGCACACCACACACCACCACACACCCCACACTATTTCAATTGGAGGATTGACATGAAACTCAACGCTCGCAACCTGATCGCAGGCGCCATGGCCGGCGTCATGAGCCTCGCTCTTCTTGCCGGCTGCGGTGGCTCCAGCACTTCCACTGCCGCCCCCGCCGCCTCCGGCTCCGCTGCTCCCGCAGCCGCTGCCGCTGCTCCCGCAGCCGCTGCTCCCGCTGACGACGGCAAGGTCTACACCTGGCGTCTTCAGAACAACTACGCGCTCGACTCCGCCGAGGGCCGCATGGCTGAGAACGTTAAGTACGCCATCGAAAAGGCGACCAACGGCCGTGTCCAGGTCGAGCTCTACGAGCCCGGCGCTCTGTGCTCCGCTGCCGACATCGTGACCTACCTCTCTCAGGACGCGTTTGACTGCGCCGTTATCTTCGGCTCCACCTATTCCGGCGTTATCCCCGAGGCTGACCTCGGCTGCGGCATCCCCTTCGCGTGGGAGACCGTCGGCGAAGTCTATGACGCCATGGAAGTGTACGGCCTGAAGGACGTCATCCAGGAAGCCTACGGCGAGTACGGCATCAAGTACTACTGGAACGTGCATGAGCCCAACTACAACACCCTGACGAACTTCGAGGTCAACTCTGTTGCCGACTATGCCGGCAAGAAGATCCGCGCGCTCGGCGTTTGGGGCGACTACTATGCAGCCATCGGCGCTTCCCCGGTCAACATCCCCGGCACTGAGGTCTATCAGGCCCTGCAGCTCGGCACCATCGACGGCGCCCACTACGGCTGGTCCGCTCTGTCCGACGCGAACAACATCCGCGAAGTCACCAAGTATGCCATTCATCCGTCCCTGTGCTACTGCCAGATGGCGACCCTCGTCTCCGAGAACAGCCTGAATGCCCTGCCTGAGGATCTCCGCAACGCGGTGGACATCGCCCTCGAAGAGGCGAACATGGGCTCCGTCAGCCTCGCGCACATTGCTGAGACCGAGCAGAGCGTCCGCGCTGCCGTGAACGGCGGCTACATCGAGATCGTGGATCTCCCCGACGAGGTCGTCGCTGAGCTCCGTGAGATCGCTGTGACCCAGGTTTGGGAAGCCCTCGCTGCCAAGAGCGACCGCATGGCCAAGGGCATCGAGATCATCAAGCAGCAGAGCCGCGACTATGGCCGCCAGGTGGATTACTGATCCGGCTGTAAGGTCATCACACACACACTCTAAACCCATCGCCAACAGCTGATAGTTCCCGTCCGGCGCGGCGTTCAGCGCCGCGCCGGACACATTTTCAAAACCATGCCGCATAAGTCTGCTGCGGCTTGCATAGGCCGGTACTGTGCGGCGTGCTCTTTAAGCGCGTCGGCCATGCCGACGCACGGAGTAATGGGAAAGGACAAACTATGAAGGTATTGCTGAAAATTGCCGATATCATCGATACCATCAACAAGACCATGGGCAAGATCTTTTGCTGGATCCTGCTGCCCATGATCCTGCTGACGGCCATCGAGGTGTTCCGGCGCTACGTTTTGAACAGCCCCTCGATCTGGGGCTGGGAGCTCGTTACGCAGATCTGGGGTCTCATGATCATGACCTGCGGCGGCTACTGTTTCTGGCGCGGCGGCTTCGTCCGTGTCGACGTTCTTTACAACGGCTTTCCGAAGAAAGTCAAGTACATCATCAACATCGTCACCTGCATTCTGCTCCTGATCTGCATGTACCTCACGTTCCGTTATGGCCTCAACATGTTCCTGGTCTCCCTGAGCCGGGACGAGCGCATCGGTTCCGTGTGGGGCTCCCCGATGTGGACGCTGCGCGGCTGGGTGCCGCTGGGCGCGCTGCTGATGGGCATTCAGGGCATCAGCGAGCTGATCAAGAACATTGCGGCCCTTCTGGGCATCCGTGAGCTCGTCTCCAACTCCGACGAGATCGCCGAGGCGATCGAGCAGGTCAAGGAGACCAGCACCATTGAAATCGAAACCAACGAGGAGGCGAAGGCATGAGCACATCGATCATTATCCTGCTGGTCGGCCTGCTTGCCCTGATGGCGCTCGGCATTCCGATCTGCTTCGCTCTGATGAGCGTCTCCTCTGTCATTCTGATCATCTTCTTCGGCCCCGCGCAGATGAACATTCTGAACGCGGCCATCATCACCGAGATCATGTCGGACTCGCTGCTCGCCATCCCGATGTTCGCGCTGATGGCGTCCTTCCTGCAGACCTCCGGCATCGGCAGCGACATCTATGAGTTCTTCCACAAGTGGATGGGCGGCGTCCGCGGCGGTCTCGCCATGGCGACTGTTGCCACCACCGCCGTCATCGCGGCCATGAGCGGCGTCGCCGCCACCGCGACGATCTCCATGGGCCTGATCGCCCTGCCCGAGATGCTCAAGCGCGGCTATGACCCCGCCACCGCCTGCGGCCCCGTGCTCGTCGGCGGCTGCCTCGGCCCGATCATCCCGCCCTCTACGATCATGATCATCATGGCCTCCTACACCGGCGTCTCCGCGGGCTGGCTCTTCATGGGCGGCGTGCTCCCCGGCGTGGGTCTCGCGATCATCTTCATGATCTACATCGGCATCATCTGCGCGATCAACCCGAAGCTCGGCCCGGCTCTGCCGAAGAACGAGCGCGCCTCCTGGGGCGAGAAGATGCGCGTCTTCGCCAAGGTCGTGATCCCCATCGGCATCATCGTCCTCGTGCTCGGCTCCATCTATGTCGGCGCGGCCACCCCGACCGAGGCCTCCGGCGTCGGCGCCACGGTCTCCATGATCTACGCGCTCGCCTCCCGCAAGCTCAAGCTCAAGAATCTGTATGACTCGCTCAAGCAGACCATGGAGGTCTCCGCGATGCTCATGTGGATCCTGATCGGCGGCGCTGCCTACAACTCCCTCGTCAACATCACCCGCCTGGGCGACGTCGTGGCGAACGCCTTCCGTTCCGCCGCGCTCGACGGCTTCCCGCTGATGCTCGTCATCTTCGCGCTGTTCTTCGTGATGGGCATGTTCCTCGACACCACCCCGATCATCATGATCGCGATCCCCATCCTGCTGCCGATCATCAAGGCCTCCAGCCTCGATCTGCACGCAACGATCCTGATCCTGTGCATCACCCTCTGCCTCGGCATGATCACCCCGCCCTTCGGCATCAACATGTTCTACCTCCTCGGCGTCGCGCCTCCGGGCATCGACACCAAGGTCATGTACAAGGCCGTTATGCCCTACGTGATCATCTTCTCGCTGGCAGTCATCTTCATGATGCTCTTCCCGCAGATCATCGTCGCCTTCCCCAACTCCGCCATGGGCTACTGACCCCCCTCAGTACCCCTCGGAGCGTCAAGGGCGGGCCGCCCCAGCAGGCGGCCCGCTGTTTTTAAAAAACTTCCACTCCAAGGAGGACCCTTATGGGCCAGCAGTTTAAGCTACGCGCGAATATCCGCTTTTTCGATTCTCTGAGTGAATACTTCGCCGCCTCTGAGTTGGGAGCGGACGATGCGATCCTCATCAGCGGCTCCGTACAGCGGAGCTTTTCTGATCAGATCCCGGACACCTGCCCGGTGCTGGTGACCAGTCAGTACCACAAGGGCGAGCCGACCGTCGACCAGGCCGACGCGATCCGCGCGGATCTGCCTGGGCATTGCCGCAGGATCATCGCGATCGGCGGCGGCACGGTGCTCGACCTTGCCAAGATGCTCATAATGAAGACACCCTCCGGCACGACGGAGGAGCTCTTCCTCGCGCCCGAGCAGGCCGAGTGCGAGCGTGCGCTCGTGGCGATCCCCGCGACCTGCGGCACCGGCTCCGAGATCACTGGAACGACGGTCTCCGAGCTCCCGCGGCTGCACACCAAGCGCGGCGTCACGATGGACGCGCTCGTGCCCGCCGAGACGATCCTGATCCCGGAGCTTTTAAAAGAGCTCCCCTACAGCGTGTTTGCCACCAGCTCGGTCGATGCGCTGATCCACGCGGCAGAGTCCTTTATGAGCCCGAACGCGACCCCGCACTCGACGCTCTTTTCCCGTGAGGCGATCCGCCTGATCCTGCGCGGCTACCGCTGCGTGCTGCGCCGCGGGCCGAAGCACTGGGCCGACTGCGCGCGCGAGTTCCTGCTCGCGAGCGATTACGCCGGCATCGCGTTCTCGTCTGCCGGCTGTGCGGCCGTGCACGCGCTGAGCTACCCGCTCGGCGGCGAATACCACATCCCGCACGGCGAGGCCAACTCCCTCGTCTTTGCGGCAGTCTTCCACAAGTACAAGGAAAAGGAGCCCGGCGGACGTCTTGCCGGCCTTGCTATGCTCCTCTCCGACTGCCTGAACGTGCCCGAGACCGAAGCGCTGGACGCGCTCTTCGCCATGGTCGACGAGATCCTGCCGCGAAAGCCCCTGCGCGATTACGGTATCCCGCACGGACAGCTCGCCCTTTTCGCCGAGAGCGTGCTCAAAAACCAGACGCGGCTTCTGAAGAACAACTATGTCCCCTTGAGCCGCGAGGACATGCTCGCGATCTACGAGTCTGTCTATTGATTCTGACGATCCCTTTCTTTTTCATCGACCCCCTTTCTTCTTTTTCTTTTCTTTTGTGTGTGCCGAAAGCCGCCGTTTGCT
>CAMNAE010000129.1 GCA_946530565.1 uncultured Oscillibacter sp. | reverse complement strand
CCGCCGGGTGGAAGGAGACGATCTTGTTCTGATTGTCGACCCAAACGCGCCACTTCTGCGGCGCGGCATTTACGGTTCTGAGTGCTGCTTCCATATGTAAGATTCTCCCTTCCTGATAGATCAAAAGCTTCGTGTTTTATTGACGCAGCGGCCGCCGTTTTGGTTCCCGATTTTTTTACGGCAGGACCTTTTCGTAGTAGCCGAGCGTTTTGAGACAGGCGACAGTCGCCGTCATGCGCTCGGTGACGTTGACGTCGAAGCCGGCGTAGCTGTTTTCACCGTCGGAGCCCGAGAAGCTCAGGCAGGCGACAATCTCGCGGTTATAGACGCCCTCGTCCCAGAGGTACCAGGTCGGATTGCCGCAGCGTCCGGCGGAGACGTCCTCGCGGAGCGCGGCGTAGAGGGCGCTGCGCTCCCGGGTGCTGAGGTCGACCGAGTAGTTGTAGTCCGGCGACTGGATGTCGCCCCATTCCAGGCGGAAGTCGGGGTCATTGAGCTTCATGCGCACGGCTTCCATCTCGCGGCTGCGGATGAGCTGATCGAGCAGCTGCGCGGCGCTGCCGTCCACGGCGATCTGCTCCGGTGAGACGAACACATGATAACGCCGCACGACCTCGCGGCCGCTGCTTAAGGAGTAGTTCAGCCCGACGTAAACGGACTGGCCGGTCTCGTCGATCCCGGTGAGGTCCATGCCGCTGCCGTCGATGTAGCGCCCCGCGGCGAGCGCCTCGTGGAGCGCGAGGACCTCGGCGATCGCGGCGTCGTCGCTGCCGGCCTTCATGTCATAGCTCCCGTTCCAGGTGTCGAGCGTCAGGAACTCGATCTGATCGACGCGCGGCACGTAGCGCGAAAAGCCGGGCAGGTCGAGCGCGAAGGTGAACGCGAAGACGAAGCAGAGCGCGGCCGTGACGAGCGCGCCGGGCCAGCCGGTGCGGAAGACCCGGACGCTCTTAGTGAGGAGCATCCGCGCGATGTAGTAGCCGATGAGCCCGGCGATCGTCATCGCGACGCCGACGGCAATGGGCTTGAGGGGCAGATTCTGGAAGAGCAGGCTGTAGAGGAGCAGGCCGCCGCAGAGCGCGGCGCAGGCGGTCACGCCGACGAGGAAGACCGGCCGCATCCACGAAAAGGCGACGACGTCGCCGGCGCTCTCGCTTTTGCGGCGCCGGTAGAGCAGGAGCGCCGCGATCAGGAGCGCCAGCCCCAGGAGCGCATAGAGCGCGTTGATCGTGACGTTCACGCCGCCGAGCCCGCCCTCGGCCGAGGAATAGTCGCTGTTGCTCAAAAAATAGACCGTGGGGCTCAACGCGCGCAGAAGGCCGGTGTCGCGGTAAAAGGAGTTGGTGAGCCCGGGCAGGAGCAGCGCAAGCAGGTTCTGCAGAACAAACTCAAGCACGGCCTCTAAGAAGTGCAAGATGAAATAGAGGATCGGGATCGCCGCCATGAGCCCGGTGATATGGGCGACGAGCGTGGCGGAGGAAAAGTAGAAGAAGCCCTGCAGCAGCACGATCACGACCGTGACCGCGACGTCGTTCAGGTCGAGACAGCGGTTGAAGAGCGAGCCCAGCACGAGCCCTGCCCCGCTCACGGCAAAGGGCAGAAGCAGCATCGTCAGACCCGCGAGGAAGTGCGTTAAAAAGAGCGCCTCGCGCCTCAGCGGCAGCGCGTGCATCGCGTTCACCGTGCGCGGCGTATCCAGATAGTTCCAGACCATCACCGCGCAGATGACCGCCCAGGGCAGCAGCAGTGTCGGCAGCATGCTCAGTGCCGAGGAGTAGAGCGAGCGCAGGTCCCGCACGGAGAGATCGCTGGCGAAGACGTTCCCCAGAAAGAGCGAGAGCGGCACGAGCAGTGCGAAGAAGGAGGCGAGGCCCCAGAGCGGCCAGAAGCGCAGGACCGTTTTGCGGTAGAGCGGGCCGTTAAAGTACGATGTTCTTGACGCCATAGTCTTCTCCCTCCAGTTCGTAGATAAAGATCTCCTCGAGCGTCAGCGGCAGCGCGTCGCACAGGAGCGGCTGATATTCCGCGAGGCGGCGCTGTGCCTCGTCCGCGCCCATGCGCATGATGAGCGTGTGCACGCGGCCGAGCTTGGATGCGTGGAGCACCGGGAGCTCCGGCGGCAGCTGATCCGCCCCGTCGGGGAAGACCACCTGGAGCTTGACCATGTTGTCCTGGAGCTCCGCGAGCGAGCGCTCCAAAAGCACGCGGCCGCGCTCCAGAATGCCCACATGGTCGCAGACGTCCTCGAGCTCTCTTAAGTTGTGCGAGGAGACGAGCACCGTCATGCCCCGCTGCTCCACATCGCCGAGCATCAGTGACCAGACCTGCCGGCGCATGACCGGGTCGAGTCCGTCGACGGGCTCGTCGAGCAGCAGCACTTCGGGCATGCACGAGAGCGTGAGCCAGAAGGCGACCTGCTTCTGCATGCCCTTCGAGAGACGGCGGACCGGCTGCTTTTCGCCGATCGTGAAGACCTCTTTGAGCTTTTCATAGCGCTCCGTATTGAAGGCCGGGTAGAGCGAGCGGTAATGGAGCATCATATCGTGCACGCTTGCCTGGGGATAGTAAAACCAGTCGTCGGGCACGACGCCGAGCCTTGCCTTCAGGGCCGTATTCTCCCAGACGTCCTCGCCGCCGATGCGGACCGTTCCGGCGTCCTGCCGGTAGACACCGGAAAGATGCCGGAGAAGCGTCGATTTGCCGGCACCGTTCGGCCCCACGAGGCCGTAGACGCTGCCGCCGGGCACCGTGAGAGATGCGCTGTCCAGCGCCGTAAAGTCACCGAAGCGCTTGGTGAGATCCCGTACTTCGATCATGTCGTTTCCTCCTTCTTGTCGTCTCCGGCATCCCCTGCGGGCGGGAGCAGGGCGATCAGGCTCTCACGCGTGGCGCCGAGCGCCGTGAGCTCCTGGGCAAGCGCGCGGAACTGCTCCGAGAGCTGGGCGCGGCGCGCCTTATCCGCCGCCGTGCGCTCCTCGACAAAGCTGCCCCTGCCCGCGACCGAGTAGATATAGCCCTCGCTCTCGAGCTCCAGGTAGGCCCGCTGGATCGTATTGGGGTTGATGGCAAGCTGCGTTGCGAGCGCGCGCACAGACGGCAGCTTTTCATCCGGCCGCAGCGCCCCGCTCACGATCAGCCTGCGCAGCCCGTCCTTCACCTGCTCATAGATCGGACGGGAATCGCGATAGTTCAGAGAGATCAAGGCCGTCACCTCCGAGGGTAAGTGTATTAGTTGGCTTAGTACACTCAATATACACTGAACACCGTCACTTGTCAAGAGGGGAGATGAAAAATACAAACGCGCCGCGGGTGTTATAAAGTGTAGAAGGTTTCTTATACAACCTATACAGGCAGCCGCCTAAAACGAGGAAAGGAGGGATTGTAGATGAAACAGAGCTCTAAACAAAAGATCACAGCACTTTATGAAAGACTCAGCCATGATGATGAAATGCAGGGCGAGTCCAACAGTATATACCCCTATTATTTTACTCTTTCTTTTCTATCGCATCGTATCCTATCCTATCCGTTCCGCCTCCGGCGGAACGTAAGACTCGGGTGTGAAAATCACACCTCTGGAAGTATGAAAATCAAACGAAAGGAGCCGGACAATGGCAATGAAACTGACACGCTATGAGCAGGAGACCATCATCAACTTTAACGCTGCAGAGAAAACAGCGGAGCTTTACACCAGAGATCCTGCCATTATAAGACAACTTGACTCGTTAGTTACCGAGTACCCCGATACCTTCAAGTGCGTAGGTGAAACAGATATCGACAAGACCTATGTAATGCCTAAAACTGCCGTTACTTACCGTAAGCCAAGAAGGTTATCTGAGGCCAAGAGAGAGCAGGCAAGACAGGCTATGAAAAAGATTAACGGTAATGCAAATTAGGGGCTGCTCTAAAGGGGAACATATGTTATAATTTCACTTGTATAAAATCAAAGTGCGGCGGCACTTATCCGCTGTGAACGTGGGACCACGTAGAAACCGAGGTTATTATGAAAAAGAATAAGATTTTCCGGCTTGGCGAACTCTATTGCGGGCCGGGTGGCTTAGCGTGTGGAGCGCTGAGATAACAAAGTGATGATGGCCGTTTTGGCCTTTCCCATGCCTGGGCAAACGATTATGACTCAGATACTTGTGAGACATATCGGAAAAACATCTGCCCAGAGAATCCCTCAAGTGTTCATTGTGGAGACGTAAGAAACTTAGATATAAAGGCTTTAGGTGAAATAGATGCCTTTGCCTATGGTTTCCCATGCAATTCTTTCTCAAATGTAGGAGAGCATCAAGGCCTTGCAAATGAGAAGTTTGGGCAACTGTATTGGTATGGCATCGAGGTATTGAGATACTATCAGCCTGAGTGGTTTATGGCAGAGAATGTATCTGGAATAAGATCAGCTGGATCTGATGACTTCCAAATTATCTTGAAAGACATGAGAGAGTCCGGGTATCGCCTTGTGACACATCTCTATAAGGCTGAAGAATACGGCGTTCCACAAACAAGGCATAGGGTAATTATCGTAGGCATAAGGGAGGATCTTGATGTCGAGTTCAAGGTTACGAGAATTATTCTCTTTGGGAAGAGAAATCAAACTGTCTGATATATAGGCGATTTGGAGGGATTGACGATGGAACAAAAGAAAAGAATAAATCCCGTTATAGTGGTATTATCAATTCTTGTTATTGCATTGCTGTTTTTATGCGGAGTACTCTGGTTTACAAAAGGACAGGCAGAGAAATCAGCGGCAGAGTACAAGGCTGCTTACGAAGAATTGCTGGAAGAGAAAGAGCAAGCTGAAAAAGCAGCCAAAGACAAGAAAAAGCAGCTTGCACAGTATGAGACAGACATGAAAGAGGTTGTCAATCTCATGCTCGATGGTGCGGTAGTTACTGAGAATTGTGCTAACCTCATGCAGAGTGTATGGCATAACTGCATCTTTCGGCTTAATGATTCAGAAACCGATAAATACACGTTGAATTCTTCCGGAAAGTTCTATGAGGATTTTAATGATGCCTTAGATAATCTATACCGGGATGAGTCTTTTATTACGGATTATCAAGCCATAAGCGATAACCAGACAAAGGTAACAAAGAAGATCCGAGACCTTAAGAATCCCCCAGAGGAATGGAAAGATGCTTACTCGGATTTGGTGAGTTACTATGATTCATACTATGATTTTACCGAACTTGTCTTGCATACGAATTGTAGCTTGAAAGAGTTTAAGGAAATGTTTGAAGAGTATGATAATGAATCCGTAAAACGGTATCAGAAGATGAAATTATATTTGGAGTAGCGATTGGTAGTCCTATGAAAGTAGCCAATGCAAGGGTTGGATCTGATCGTAAAGGGTATTGGAGAATCCTGAATTAACGTAATCGAAGGCCTTTTCTTCAACTGGTGATTGCATTGGTGTATACAATCATATATAATGAAATTGTAAGATATTTTCAACGAGCCGCAATAGTGTTTGAGAAACAAGATGACTCTGCTGTAAAAAGACAATCGGTATGGTCAAACTGTATCGCGGGAGGTATATCGATGGA
>CAMNAE010000128.1 GCA_946530565.1 uncultured Oscillibacter sp. | reverse complement strand
CCAGAGGCGGTCCGCGGTCACGCGCCAGTGCATCGCCTTTTCCACGCATTTGTCGGTCAGCGCATCCACGTCCTCAGGCGCGGCCAGGTCGGTGGAGTGCGCGGCGCTCGCTTTGACCATGCCTGCGAGGGCGCCGGGGTTATCCAGCAGCGGGCAGGGTCGCAGCAGATTGCCGCTGAAGGGCTGACCCCTGCGGTAGGCCATGAAGAGCGGAGACCTGAGCGCCTCGAGCAGCGTCTTTTCGCGCAGATTCGAGTCGGAGTAGTGAATGAACGCGCAGGGCTCATAGTCGCCGTTGGCGTTGATGTGCAGGTAGTTGCGACCGCCGGCGATGCAGCCCTCCACATACTCGCCGTCGTTCCAGAAGTCCATCGTCCACAGCGGCTTCGTCTCGCGGAAGGCGCGCACCCGGCGATACATGAACTCGCGCTGCTGCGCACTGACCATCAGGTCGGTCGGCGCGCCCCTGCCGACAGGCATATAGGTGAAGAACCAGCAGAACTTCGCGCCCATGTCGACCATCCAGTCGAAGTACTCCTCGGAGCCGATCACGTCGGTGTTCTTCGAGGTATAGCAGCACGAGAGCCCAAAGGGCAGCTTTTTCGCCTTCAGGAGCTCCATCGCCGCCTTCACGCGCGCGAAGGTGCCCTCACCGCGGCGGAAATCGGTCGCCGCCTCGAAGCCCTCGACCGAGATCGCCGGCACGAAGTTCCCCACGCGCAGCAGCTCGTCGGCAAAGGCCTCATCGATCAGCGTGCCGTTGGTGAAGGAGAGGAACACGCAGTCGCTGTGCTTTTCACAGAGCGTGATGATGTCCTTTTTGCGCACGAGCGGCTCGCCGCCGGAGTAGATGTACATATACACGCCGATCTCCTTGCCCTGCCGGATGATGCCGTCCAGCTCCTCAAGGCTCAGGTTCAGGCGGTTGCCGTACTCTGCCGCCCAGCAGCCGGTGCAGTGGAGGTTGCAGGCAGAGGTGGGATCCATCAGGATCGCCCAGGGGATATTGCACCCGTGCTGCTTCTCCATCGCCTCACGGCGCGGCGCCCACAAAAGAGCCGCGTTGATCGCGAAATTCTCGAAGAGGCGCTTTCTCACGAAGGGGTCGATGTCGTCCCAGAGGGAGCGGACGAGCCGGAACCAGTTGCTGTTCGGATCGTCCAGCGCCCGGTGCAGCTGCGCAAGCTGTGGGCCGAGATGTCCTTTCGCGTCCAGCCTGTCGGCAAGCGCCAGAAGCTTCGGGATATTCTCGTCCGGATTCCGGTCGAGATAGGCGTAGGCCTGTCTGACCGCCAGCGCCTGAACGTTTTCCAGGATCGTGTTTTCCATGTCAGTTTCCTCCTTGTGATGTACGCAGAAAACGGCTTATACGAATCTTCGATCAAACGATTTAAAACCGTTTGATTGCCTGTGCGCTTCTTTTTTCACAGGCAAAGGCGCCGAGGCGCCTTGCAGAAGCCGAGCCATACTGATCTTGCGCGAGGCGGCAGCCTCGCTGCGCTTATACTGAAATGCAAGCGTTTTACTGGAAATCAGTATAATCTCCCGGTGTCTTCCCCCCCGAAGGGCTGCGCGGCCGCCCCCTTGGGCAAAGTCCCTTGAATTGTCCATTGCCCAAAAGGAGCCGCCGCGATAAAATAAATCATTACAGCATCATTCAAATGCGACAGCACGAGGTGATCCGATGAAAGACACGCCGCAGAAAATCGCCAACGCCTTCCTCGCCCTTTTGGAGCAGCGCCCATACCGCCGCATCACCGTTCAGGATATCGTGGACGAATGCGGCCTGAACCGGAACTCCTTTTACTACCACTTCAGCAGCATCCAGGATATGATCGCCAAGGCCGCGCAGAGCTGGTCGGATGAGATCATCTTCGAAAACGCGCAGCCGGACTCGCCGCTCGACTGCTTCCGCCCGATCGTCGCCTACGCCGAGTCGCACCGCACGGCGCTTTTGAAGCTCTACCGCTCGCTTCCGAAGGACGTTTTGCTCCCGATGCTCCGCTCGGTCACGGCTCACACGGTCGAGCAGTACTTCCGCGTGGCGACCGAGGGCATCGCGGTCGACGAGGAGAAGCTGCAGCTCCTCTCCCGCTTCTTTTTCCACACGGTGCTCGGCGCGCTGATCGACTGGCTGGAGGCCGGTATGCGCGGGGACCCGGTCGCCTATGCCGAAGCTCTGTGCGGCAGCTTCGGCATGATCGACCTCGCCTCCGAGCTTGCGGCAAAGGCCGATTGAGCCCGGGTCCCCGGATACAGGTCCCGCAAGAGACTGCATGACCCGGCCGGCTCCCCGCCCCGGGCCGCGGCCGCCTCTTTTCCGTTAGTATACGCCACGCGCGGCGTCTGGCGCAATGGACAATCCCCCCGCTTTCGCCAAAAAGCGGGGGGCAAAAAGAAACAGGGCTGTGACGTTCAGGAGCGAGCTTTCGTGCTCCTGATCATCACAGTCCTGTTGTTTTGTATGGTCCCCGCGCGTCAGTTCCCGCTCTCCTCCGGCGCCTCGTCGGCGATGCGGTATCCGACGCCGACCTCGGTGAAGAGGTACTGCGGCTGGGCGGGGTTGCGTTCGATCTTGCGGCGGATGTGCGCCATGTGCACGCGGAGCACCTGGTTGTCGCCGCTCGCGGCGGGGCCCCAGATCGCCCGGAGGATGTAGTCGTAGGTGAGCACCTTGCCCGCGTGCAGGCCGAGGAGCGATACGATCTTGTATTCGTTCTGCGTCAGGTGGACGTTCTTCCCGTCGATGAGCACCCAGTGCTTGTCGTAGTCGATCGTGAGCCGGCCGACACGGAAGACCCCGCCCGAGGGGATGCTGCTCTCGGCGGCGCCGGAGCGCACATGCCGCAGCGCCGTGCGGATGCGCGCCAAAAGCTCGCTCGTGCCGAAGGGCTTGGTGATGTAGTCGTCGGCTCCGGCGTCGAGCGCGGTCACCTTGTCGCGCTCATTCATGCGCGCCGAGACGACGAGGATCGGGAGCTGCGTCCACTCGCGCGTCGAGCGGATCAGGTCGACGCCGTCCATGTCCGGCAGCCCGAGGTCCAGGATCACAAGATCCGGGCACAGGGAGTTGATGAGACTGCGGGCCTCGCGCCCGTTGGAGGCGAGCACCGGCTCATAGTCGTGCGCCGAGAGCACCGCGCTCATGAAGTTCGCGATCCGCGCCTCATCCTCAACGATCAGTATCTTCTGTTTCAAGGCCATAGTCCTCCTCCTGCGGCATACAGGGCAGATAAAATACGAACGAAGCGCCGCCGCCGGGGAGATTCCCGGCCTCGATCGTACCCTTGTGTGCAAGTATGATCGTGCGGCAGACACTCAGGCCGATGCCCATGTTCCGGCGCGAATCGCCCGAGACGGCGCTGCCGGCGCCCCGGGGCGCCCGGCCTTCAAAGAGATCGGGGAGGTACTCCCGCTCGATGCCGCGCCCGTCGTCCTCCACACGAAAGACCGCGCGGCCGCCCTCGCGCTTGACGCGCACGACGGCGCAGGTCGCGCCCTCGGCGTGGATCGCCGCGTTGATGAGGAGGTTCAGCAGCACCTGCTCGATCAGTACCGCGTCCATCTTGACAAAGAGCAGCGAGTCCTGGCAGTCCACCTGCACCGGGAAGCCCGGGTACTGCCGCTTGAAGCGGCTCACCGCCTCTCCGACGACCTCCTCCACGAGCTCCGGCTCCGTGTGGAGCTCAGTCGCTGAGTCTGCGCCGATGCGCGTGATGCTCAAAAGGTTCTCGACCATGTTGAACATCCACTCCGCCTCGCTGCGCGCATCGGTCAGGAGCTTGCGCTTCTCCGCCTCCGACAGGTGTCCGTCCGCCTCGAGCACCGCGTTCGTCGAGCCGATCATGCTCGTGAGCGGCGTTCTGAAATCATGGGAGATCGCGCGCAGGAGGTTCGCGCGCATCTTTTCGCGCTCCGCCTCGAGCATGAGCTGCTCCCCCTGCTGCACGCGCGTCGTGAGCGTGCAGGTGATGATCGAGACCGCGAACATGCATAAAAACGTGAGCGGATATCCGGTCATCGAAAAGTCCATCTGAAAGTACGGATAGGTGAAGACGATGTTCACGAAGAACACCGCAAGCACCGACGAGACAAGGCCGTAGAGATAGCCCTCGGTCGTCAGCGAGATCAACAGCACCGCGAGCACGAAGATCAGCGGCACATGGAAGTCGGAATCGCTCAGAGGCTTTAAAAGGAAGCAGAACAGTGCGGCCAGCGCCATGATCCCCGCCGTTCTGAAAAGATCCTGCAGCGAAAACGGAAAATAGCGTTTGATCCTTTTCATCGCTCCGCGTCTCCTCCCTTCCGGTATCCTCCGGCCTCAGGCTCCCGTTCCCTCGGCCCTTGGCCCTCATTCTACCAGAATCTGCCTGCAATTCCCAATAAAGTTTGCGTTAAGAATAAATAAAGTGTTAAGAATCCGGGCAGATCCCGAACTTTTTAACGGTGGTTTCACGTCGATCCGGCAGGTTTTAACGGCGTTTTTATGCTTTTTCATGCTACCATGTTCCCGCGCGCAAGGCAAGGCCCTGCGCAGAAATCACATCTTTTTGGAGGAGAGATACACTATGGCAGGAAAAGGCATTCCGGCGACCGTCACCGCGGCGCTCGGCAAGGACGAGGAGATCCTCTGGAGCGGCAAGTCCGCCCCGTTTCCGCTGATGAACGACGAGAACAAGTCGAGCCTTCTGATCCGCTGGATCATCTGCGCGGTCCTCGTGATCGGCCTCGTCGGCGGGTATTTCGCGAGCGCCGCGAACACCGGCGTTCAGATCAAGCCCGTCGTCGTTCTGATCGTCGTCTTCATCGGTGCGTATCTCGCGCTCATCCCCGTGCTCGACCGCAGCGCGATCCTCGGCAAGCGGCTCTATTTCATCACGAACCGCCGCGTCATGGTCACCGAGGGCAACCGCGGCGTCTGGACGCTCGACAAGGCGGGACTCAAGACGAAGACGCTCCCCGGGGAGAGCGGCACGCACTTCCTCTTCGGCACCGCGACGGAGCTCAGTGCGAAAAAGGCACGCGTGAGCGCGGTCGTCCCCGTGAAGGAGGACAACGGCCCCGGCATCACCGGCCTCGTCTTCTACAACGTCAGCGACGCGCAGGGGGTACGTCAGGCGCTGTAAAGCTCTTGACAAAGCGGCGCTCCGGGGATATACTTTGGCATACAAGTGAACAGCGCTCGGGGAGTCCGCTGCAGCGGGCTGAGATTCGGCTTTTGTAAGCCGTTACCCGCCACCTGATTTGGATCATGCCAACGTAGGGAAAGCCACGAAGCACATGTCTCATCATAAAAAAGAGGCGATCCGAACGCGGGTCGCCTCTTTTTTTGCGCCTGTTCTCTTAAGGCAACACCGCACCATATCGTCTTCGGCGGCTGTCGGCTATTTTTGGCCGACTCTGCGTTGCAAAAACTTGAAATACATCCAGTATTCCTGCGTTTTTGCGCCTTGATTCGGCGCAAAAATATCTCGTCATCCGCTCTTGTCGAATGATGCGCTGTTGCCCTAAAAAACGCGGCGGATCGGGGGCACCACCTTCCGTCGCAG
>CAMNAE010000127.1 GCA_946530565.1 uncultured Oscillibacter sp. | reverse complement strand
CTTTCTTTCGTTACGTTATTCAGTTTACAAGGTACACGCCCCAAATGCGGAACAGCTTTATTATACTCGCCTTCATCACTGTTGTCAAGAAAAACTTTTCAGCTTTTCAAAACTTTTTTCGGCTCCGGTTTGTATTATGTTGGCCGCTCCCTGAGAGCTTTGCTAATTTACTACAGCCGCGCCCGTTTGTCAAGGCCTTTTTTGAAGGTCGTACCTACTTTTTTTAAGAGCCGTCAAAAGCGCTTCACGCTCGTTGATCACGCGCTCCTCCAATACCTCATTGAATAGATACGCGAGCGCTTCCCCCACCTGCGGCCCCTGTGGGATGCCGGCCTTTAATAGATCGCGCCCGTCGACCGCAAGCTGCTTTAAGGAAAAACAGACCTCTTCCTCCAGCAGTTCCCCGAGCAGACGCTCGACCTCATCGAAATAGCTCTGATAGTCATGAACGGCGTGGTTCTGCGCGAGATCATCGGCGCGTTTGACGGCGATCAGCTCACGCAGACGCTCTTCACCGAATCTGCTTAGCGCGCGGCGCAGCCCTTTTCGGGTATTCGGAATGAGCATGTCGTGGTTCTTCACAAGGCACGTCAGCAGCTCGATCTCCTCGTTGCTGCATTTGAGCCGCTGTGCGATCCTGCCTGCCATTTCCGCGCCGATCTCCGCGTGTGCGTAAAAATGTCCCACGCCCTGCGCGTCCTCGGTATAGCAAAGCGGCTTTCCAACGTCGTGCAGGAGCATGGTAAGGCGCAGAATCGCCGTCGGAGGCCGGACCGCCTCAGCGGCGTGCAGACAGTGCTCAAATACATCATAGATATGGTGCGGGTTATTCTGCCGGAAGCCGACCATCGGCAGCATTTCAGGGCAGAAGACGCCGAAAACGTCTGTATACTCCCGCATGACGGGCGCGAAGTGCGCTCCTGAGAGCAGCCGGAACCATTCCTCGCGGATACGCTCTGCGGCGATGTTCCCTAAGAGCTCTTTTTCCGAATGGATCGCCGCAGCGGTGCGCCCTTCGACCTCAAAGCCGAGGCGTGAGGCAAAGCGGAGCGTTCTCATGATCCGCAGCGCGTCCTCACGGTAGCGCCGCACGGGATCTTCCACGCAGCGCAAAACGCCCGCAGTCAGGTCCCGCTCACCTTCGAACGGGTCAAAGCGCTTTCCCCTTGCATCCATCGCGATCGCGTTCACGGTCAGATCCCGGCGTCTCAGGTCCTCGGAAAGACTGCGCGTGAATGTGACGCCGCTCGGGTGCCGGTGGTCGAAATACGCTCCGTCGACGCGGTAGGTCGTCACTTCGATCGTCTCACCGAGCGCGCGCACGCTCACGGTGCCGTGCTGCAGGCCTGTCGGGATGCTGTGCCCGGGAAAGACCGACATCACCTCTTCCGGCAGAGCGTTCGTCGTCACATCCCAGTCGTGCGGCTGAAGTCCCAAAAGGAGGTCCCGCACACAGCCGCCGACGAGCCAAGCCTCAAAACCGGCACTTTCCAGTGTCTTAAGAACGGCAAGAGCAGCGGGCTGAATGTTTTTTTCAGAAAAACGCATATTTTCTCGTTGCATTTCCTCGTCTCCTGCATTATACTGATTTTTCGCAAGTAACCCCGCCATCTTCCGCGGTTGAGCGCGTGAGAGCGCAGGTTCACATTATATACTGCCCCTCTGCTTCTGGCAAGTATCCCTGTAGTCGAATGCCGGATCAGCACAGTTACAACGGCAGAAAGGATGCACATACCATGATCCATCAGGAGCTTCCGATTTCCTCTTACTTCAAACCCGGGCGCCGCGTTCACCTGGTCGGGATCGGCGGCGTTTCGATGTCCCCCCTGGCTGAGGTCCTTCAGGGCATGGGTCTGAAGGTCCAGGGCTCGGATATGAATGAGAGCGCGAGCGTCACCCATCTCAGGACGCTCGGCATCCCCATCGCGATCGGCCACAGCGCCGAAAACCTGGGCGACTGCGATTTTGTCGTGCGCACCGCTGCCGCGCGCGACAGCAACCCCGAGATCTCCGGCGCCGTCGCGCGGGGCATCCCCGTCTATGAGCGGGCGCAGGCCTGGGGTGCGATCATGCAGCGCTACGAAAACGCGCTGTGTGTCTCCGGCACCCACGGCAAAACGACGACCACCGGCATGTGCACGCATATCTTAATGGAGGCCGAGAAGGACCCGACCGTCATGATCGGCGGCACGCTGCCCATTTTGAACGCCGCCTACCGCGTGGGCACGGGCGATACGATCGTCGCGGAGTCCTGCGAGTACTGCAACAGCTTTCTGCACTTCTTCCCCACGCTTGCCGTTATATTAAATGTTGAGGCCGATCATCTTGACTTCTTCAAGGACCTGCAGGACATTCAGCACTCCTTCCGTGAGTTTGCCCTGCTCGTGCCCGAAAACGGCTGGATCGTCGCCAATGCCGACAACGCCCACACGCTCGAGGCGCTCTCGGGCGTAGAGCGGCGCATTTTCACCTTCGGTCTGGAGCACGACGCCGACTGCACGCTCAGGGATCTTCGCAGCGTCGACGGCCACCCGGCCTTTACCGTACAGATCCACGGTGAGGATTACGCCGACGTCGTGCTCGGTGTCTACGGCCGGCACAATGTCTCCAACGCGCTCGCCGCAGCCGCGAGTGCTTACCTGCTCGGCATTCCCGGCACGGCCGTCGCGCGCGGGCTCGCCGGCTTCACCGGCGCCGGGCGCCGCTTCGAGAAAAAGGGCAGCTTTCAGGGCGCCGATCTTTACGACGACTACGCCCATCACCCCGATGAGCTCCACGCCCTGCTTACGACCGCGCGTACGCTTCCCTACAAGCGCGTGATCGTGGCTTTCCAGCCGCATACCTACTCCCGCACGCAAAAGCTCTTCGACGAATTCGTCCGTGAGCTCAAAGAGGCGGATGTGGCGGGCGGCGCGGAGATCTACGCCGCGCGTGAGCAGAACACGATCGGCATCTCCTCAAAGGATCTGTGTGAGCAGATTCCCGGCTCGATCTACTGCTCGACCCTTTCCAAGGTCACAGCCGCGCTTGCCGAGCTCGCGCAGCCGGGCGACCTTCTTTTGACCGTCGGCGCAGGCGATATCTACCGCGCCGGTGAGGCTCTGCTCGCTGCAAAAGACTGATCCGTTTTCGTTCATGCCCCGGATGCGATCGCTGCGTCCGGGACTAATTTACGACCGCTTTGTCCGTTCACCAGAGACAAACGAATTTCCACCGCAAACACGCATAGATTTTTGTGACTTTCCACAAGGCCTGCTCTCTTGCGCGGCGGCGCTATTTTCTGTATACTAAAGCATATTTTTTTGAAATGAGGAATCCAGGATGAAACCCTATGCCAAGCTGACGAAAGAAGAGCGCAACGAGGAATACGCAGCGCTGAGAGCGCAGTACGACGCCTTCTGCGCCAAAGGGCTCAAGCTCAACATGGCGCGCGGCAAGCCCGGCGATGAGCAGCTGGCGCTGGTCTCCGGCATTTTTGATCTGATGATCCGGCCCGAAAACTATATCTCCGACGGCACGGACGTGCGCAACTACGGCGAGCTGCGCGGCATGCCCGCGGCGCATCGGCTCTTCGCCGAGATCCTGGACTGCAAGCCTGAGCAGATCTTCGTGGGCGGCAACTCCAGCCTCCAGCTCATGTACGACTTGGTCTCCAAGGGCTATACGCACGGCCTGAAGAACTCCCCGCGCCCCTGGTGCCGCGAGGAAAAGCTCCGCTGGCTCTGCCCCGCCCCGGGCTATGACCGCCACTTCAAGATCACCGAGAGTTTCGGCTTTGAGCTCATCACGATCCCGATGACCGAGGACGGCCCCGACATGGACACCGTTGAAAAATACGTGAAGGATCCGTCGGTCAAGGGCATCTGGTGTGTTCCCAAGTACTCCAACCCCGACGGCATCATCTACTCCGATGAGACGATCCGCCGCTTCGCCGCGCTCAGACCCGCGGCGCCCGACTTCGCCCTCGTGTGGGACAACGCCTACGCCGTGCACGAGTTCGAGGGCGACTATGTCCCCTTCCCTGATATCCTCTCGCTCTGCGAGGCCGAGGGCAACGCCGACATGGTCTATGAGTTCGCCTCTACGAGCAAGATCACGATGCCCGGCGGCGGTGTCGCGGTGCTCGCGGCCTCCGAGGCGAACCTCGACTACCTCTGCAGCCTGATCGGCGTGCAGATCATCAGCTACGACAAGATCAACCAGCAGCGCCACGCGCTCTTTTTGAAAGACAAGGCCCACACGCTGGAACTGATGAAAAAGCACGCGGCAGTGATCGGCAAGCGCTTTAAAGTGGTGCTCGATACGCTCGATCGCGAGATCGCTCCGCTCGAGATCGCGACCTGGAACCGTCCGACCGGCGGCTATTTCGTCTCACTCTTCGCCATGCCCGGCACCGCCAAGCGCACGCATCAGCTCTTAAAGGACGCAGGCGTCACCCTGACCGGCGCCGGCGCCACCTATCCCTACGGCAAGGACCCGGCAGACAGCAACCTGCGCATCGCGCCGTCCTATCCCCCGGTCGATGAGCTGCAGCAGGCGATGAACGCCATGTGCCTGTGCCTGCGCATGGCTGCGCTGGAGCAGCTCGGCCTATGAGATACCTCGGCGCCGTCTACCGCCCGCCCTCTGAGGCGCACAGCCTGATCGTTCAGGTGACTTACGGCTGCAGCCACAACACCTGCGCCTTTTGCAGCATGTATAAAGAAAAGCATTTCGCCGTTCGACCGCTCGGCGAGGTGCTCGAGGATTTCCGGATCGCCCGGCAGGTCTACCGCTCGGTGCGCCGCGTGTTTCTGGCCGACGGCGATGCACTCGTGCGCAGAGCTTCGGAGCTGAATGTCATTTTAGATACGATCCGGGAGCTCTTTCCCGAGTGCGAGCGCGTCACCTGCTACGCCTCCCCCGCGAGCATCCGCATCCGGACAGACGATGAACTGCGCACGCTGCGCGAAAAGGGTCTTTCCATGGTCTACATGGGCCTTGAGTCCGGCTGCGACGAGGTTTTGACCTATATGCGCAAGGGGCATGACGCTGCCGAGATCATTGCGATGGGGCAAAAGGTGCGCAAATGCGGCATCGCCCTCTCGGTGACCGCGATCACCGGCCTCGGCGGGCCGGAAAAGCTCGAACAACACGCGCTTGAGACCGCCGCTGCCTTCAACGCGATGAACCCCGAGTTTATCGGCATGCTCACGCTGATGGTGGAACCGGAAACGCCCCTGTACGACTGGCTGCAGAAGGGTTCCTTCACGCTGCTCTCTCCGCCGGAAGTGCTGCGTGAAACACGTCTCCTGGTCGCGGCGCTCGATTCACCGGGAAGTGTCTTTCGCATGAACCACGCGAGCAACTACCTGGATCTTCGCGGTACGCTCAATCAGGACCGCGAGGCGATGCTCCGCGAGATCGACCGTGCCGAGCACGGGCTCCGTGCGCTGAAGCCCGAGTATTGGCGGGCACTGTAAAGGAATTATATTTAACAGAAAAGCAAGCCGCGTCTACGGTATTTCCGAAGGCGCGGCTTACTTTTATGGCTTTTTTGCGGCTAAATTACG
>CAMNAE010000126.1 GCA_946530565.1 uncultured Oscillibacter sp. | reverse complement strand
AAACGCCGGGCTTGTTATTCCCTGCGGATACAGATTCACTTGAAGGTACTCCCTGCACTTTACCGCTTATCCGGCGATCCCGTGCACAGCTGCCAATGGCCTCAGGCTTTCGTCAAGGAGCAGCAGCTGAAGAGATGCCGCCCCGGTGACGTTTTCAAACGTAAAGCCAAGCGACATGCCGCTCTCATACGGAGCTGCTTCCGCAACGTTCAGCGCGAGCATTCGGCCGTCCGCGCCGCAGAGCGCTGCCACGCAGAAGGCTTTTTGCGCGACGTTCAGGTCCACGACCAGCTCCCCGCCCGCTGCAATGTCCTCCAGCATGCTCTTTTCGTCGGAGCCGGAGGCCGTTCTCACCCGGATCACGCCTTCCGGCAGTGAAGGTGCAGCGGCATTCAGGTGGAGCGCGGCCGCAAGCAGCGGGTCGTTATAGGCATCGACACTGACCGCAGCCCATTTTGACTCATCTCCGCCGTAATAGACGTCAGTCAGACTGCCGCAGCTGTTGAAGGCCCTCTGGCCGACGCTTTTGACGGTGCCGGGGATCGTGACGGTCGTTAAGTTTTTGCAGTTTTGGAAGGCCGTGTTCGGGATCCTGGTCATGCTCTCGGGGATGTGAACACGCATCAGGCTCCCGCAATTCCAGAACGCGGCCTGGCCGATGGCCTTGAGCCCGTCGGAGAGCGTCAGGCCGGAGAGTCGGCTGCAATCTGTAAAGGCATAAGCTCCGAAGTCGCTCACGTTTTTGGGAATGACGATCCCCTGAAGCTGCGTACATTCCCTGAACGCGTCTTCCCCGATCTTCTCGAGGCTCTCCGGAAGATGGACCGTGCGCAGATGCTCGTTTGCGTAAAAGGCCCGGTAGCCGATCTTCTGAAAGCCCTCCGGAAGCGTGATCTCCGTCAGACCCGGGCAGATGGTGAATGCGTAATTGCCGATGCTGCGAAGCGTGTCCGGAAACGTGATCTCCGTAAGGCTCTTGCAGCCGGAAAAGGCATTGGCGCCGATCGAAACGAGCTGCGGCGGAAGATCGATGTGTGCAAGGCTTTCGCATTGACAAAACGTCATATCCCCGATATTGGTGACACTCTCCGGGATCGTGACTTCGGTCATGCTTTTGCAGGCATAAAACGTTGAATACAGCGATGTGATCGTTTGCGGGATCTTCGCGCGGACCAGCGCCTCACAGCCGAGGTAGGCGCTCTCGCCAAGGGAAGTGACACTCTCCGGAATGATCGCTTCTTTCAAGCTCTTGCAGTTGGCGAATCCCTCCTCGCCGATGGTCGTGAGTCCTTCGGGCAAGGTGACGCCGTCCAGCGCAAGGCAGGCATAGAAAGCGTCATTTCCGATCGTTTTGAGCCCGGCGGGAAGACGGACGCCGTTCAGCTCAAAACACTCATAGAACACGTAGTTCCCGATCGAGGTGAGGCTTTCGGGGATCGTGATCTCCCTGAGTTCCCAGCACTGCCGGAAGAGCTTGTGATCAAGAGTCGTGAGCGTATTCGGAAGCGAGACGGACTCAAGGGCGTAACACTCGTTGAACGCGGACGCGCCGAGTGAAACGACGCCCTCAGGGATCGTGATGCTTTTCAGATTTCCGCACTTAAAAAAGGCCTCTTTGCCGATGGTCTTCACGCCGTCGGGGATCGTGATCTCCGCCATCGGAAAGCAGCTTTCAAAAGCGTTGTCCCCGATCGCGGTGATGCCGGAGGGAAGCGACACGCTTCCCAGTTCAAAGCAGAACTGAAACGCGTGGGCACCGACGCTTGTGACGCCGGGCAGGACTGTGACGGATGTGATAGAGTCCCTGTTATCATACCAAGGGCAGCTGTTTGCGTAAGCGTAATCCGCCATCGCGCCGCTGCCGCTGATCGTGAGACAGCCATTGCTGTCGAGCGTCCAAGTCACATTGCTCCCGTCCGCGCCGCAGCTGCCGCTTCCGACCGTGTCCGCCGCATGGACCGGCAGGCAGAATACGCTCACAAGGAGCAGCAAAATGAAAGTCAAAATGCTTTTTTTCATGGTAATGACCACACCTTTCCGCTGTTCGAGCGACTCAAAGTCATGATGTTTATTATACAGCATTCTATTCTTCTTGAAAAGCCCAGATTTTATCTTCCCTTTCGTTCAAACTGTGCTATACTTATTTTCGGGCAGAGCATGCGCGGTCAGGCCCGGGATTTCAGACAGCTGCGGCTGCGCGGGGCTGCCGATACTTAAGTATACAGGGGGATCTCATATGAACGAAGCTCTTCAGAATCTGTTGACACGCCGCGCCTGCCGGGCGTACACCGGCGAGCAGCTGGCGCCCGAGGCGCTGGATGCGATCCTTGAGGCCGGGACCTTTGCGCCGACCGGCAAGGGCGGGCAGTCGCCGTACATCGTGGTGATCCAGGACGCTGAGACCGTTGCCGAGCTCGAAAAGCTCAACGCCGCCGCGCTCGGAAATCCGGAAGCGCATCCCTTCTACGGCGCGCCGACGGTCATCGTCGTCTTCGGCAATCCTGATATCCCCTACTGCGACGCAGACGGCAACCTCGTGATCGGGAATCTTTTGAACGCGGCGAACGCCGTGGGCGTCGACTCCTGCTATATCTGGCGCGCCCGCGAGGTCTTCTCGTCCGAGGCCGGCATTGCCTATAAAAAGGCCTGGGGCGTGCCTGAGAATTATGTCGGCATCGGCCATGTGATCCTCGGCTACGGAAAGCCGGAGGGCAAGCGCACGCCGATCCCGCGCAAAGAGGGCTATGTGATCCGGGTATGAGACCGGGTCCCTGTGCCCCGCTTTGAAAACAAATCATCAGATATCAGAACTTCGCACGGTGTTTCCGGATCCCGGAGACACCGTGCCGTGTTTTTCAAAACCGAGGGCCGCAGCGCTTTTAACCCCTCATATCTTTATCGTCACAGTCGAAAAAAACTGTGATATACTGGACGCAGCAGGGCGGATCAACCCCTGGCGGCGCGTAAAAAACCGAACGTGCGTCCGCCCTGCCGCGTAACTTGCGAAAAAAGAGACAGGTTTTCCGAATCAAGCGGCACAGCGCCCACGCATCCATGTAAAGGAGGGACTCCCATGGGACTATTTGACAGAGCATTGAAGGACGCCATCAACAAGGGCGTACAGAGCGCCGTCAGCAAGGCGGTCGAGGGGGCTGTGCGCCCCGCGGCGGACAAGCTCGCGCAGCAGACGGCGCACGCGGTCACAGACAAGGCTTCCGAGCACATCGGTGAGATCAAAGCCTCTGTGAATGAGGCAAATGCCGCAATGGCCGAGGCGAACGAAGCCGCCAGAGACGTCACACCCGAGCAGTGGAACCAGGCCTTTTCTTACCTTGAGGGCATGGCGAACGACGCCGCGAAGAAGATGAAGCTCTGCCCTATCTGCGGTGAGATGGTCAAGGGCGAGATGCAGTTCTGCCCGCACTGCGGCGCAAAGCTCCCGGACAAGACCCTTGCGGAGCTGGCGCTGTGCCCGAACTGCGGAAAGCAGAATCCGCCGGGCTCAGACTTCTGCAGTGAGTGCGGCGCGAAGCTCCCCGGAAAACAGCTTGCCGAAGAAGCTGAGGCCGAAAAAGACCGCGCCGTACTTGCGCGCTGGAGCGAACGGCTCCCGCAGTTCCCGGTCTGGTCCTGCGGCGGCAGCCACTTTGACCTCGCAGAGCTCGAAGAAGGCCGTTTCTGCTTCAGCGCCTGGTTCAGCGGGGACAGCGCCGCCGCGCAGCGCTCGGTCCGCCTCTACCGTGAGGCCCTGAAGGAGCAGGGCTTCCGTCAGGCGGGGCGCTATCCGAGCGAAGAGCATCTCTACAAAATGGTTGACGGCGTCTGCTGGCACGCTGACACGGAGCATTGTTTCGAAGGCGATGCGGACGCACCGAGTCTCTATTTCGCGCGCGGCGATGAGCCGTCTGGCGGCTTCGACTACGTAAAACCCGAAGCGCCGAAAAAGAAAGCCGGTGGCCTGCTCGGCTCGCTCTTCGGCTGATTTAAGAAAAACAGTCCCTCCCGAGACCCGCTGAACAAGCGGATCCGGGAGGGACTTACTGTTTAAGCTGTGGAGCAGTAAACCTTTACAGGCCAAAGGAACTCAGGTCGATGCCGCCGGAAATTGCGTTCATGCGGCTCTCCATCGCCTCGTTGGCCTGGCGGGAGGCCTCGTTGATCGCGGAGATCACGAGATCCTGCAGCATCTCAACGTCATTGGGGTCGACGGCCTCGGGCTTGATCGTAAGAGCGGTCACCTCGCGCTTGCCGTTGACCTTTGCCTCGACGACACCGCCGCCGACACTGGCAGTGAACTCGGTCGCCTCGACCTCCGCCTGCGCGTCGGTCATCTGCTGCTGCATCTCGGCGATGCGCTGCTGCATCTGCTGTTGACGCTGCTGACCGGTCACCTTCATAGAGCCGCTGTTGAATCCGCGGCGAGCTGAATAACCCATGTTGATAACTCCTTCATGAAATAATAAGCACCTGATCAGGTGATATGAACGTTTTCGTAGGCTCCGCCCTTTTCGAGCAGCTGCTTGAAATTGTCGTCCGGCGTCCGGGCGGGTGGATCCCCGACCTGCACAAGCACCGGGAGCTCCATGCCGCAGGCGGCGGCGACCTCTTCGGCGAGCGTGCCCTTGACGCGGTCGTTGTCAATGCGGCTTTTGGTAAGCTCGCTCTGGACATACACGATATAGGTATTCGCCTGGCGCAGTCCGACACACTGGTCGATGAACGGCCGGTACATCGGTGAGAGCCGCGGCTTGAGGCGCTCGGCGATCTGCTGCCAGGCGCCGTCTGAACCAGAGGATGCTGCGGAAGATACGCTGCCCGGCGCAACGGATGCCGCTGCGGGCGCCGCTTTCGGGGCCGTCCGCACCGGAGGCGCCGGTCTTTCGGCACTTTTTGTAAAGCTGTTCCCCTGCCGCGGCGGGTCATCCCTTCGTGTCTGCCGTGGATCCTGCGGCACTGCGGACTTCGGACTCGGCGGCGCGTCGCTGCCCCAGGGCACAAAGGTCTCACGCTTCTGCGGGGGGTCTTCGAAATACGACGGCTCTTCCGGCAGCGGGGGTTCTTCGGGGAGCGGTGGCTCTTCGGGGAGCGGTGGCTCTTCGGGGAACGGTGGTTCTTCGGGGAACGGTGGTTCTTCGGGGAGCGGCGGCGTCTCATACATCTGCGCTGCCTCCCTCGGCGCAGGCTCTCGCTTCGCCGGAGCCTCAACAGGTTTCGCCGGGATGCCGCCTGCTATCTGCTCTTCCAGCCGCGCAATGCGCGCGTTCAGGCCCGCAAGGTCGGTCGAGAGCCGCTCGTCGCAGAGCCTTAAAAAGCAGAGCTCGGTGTCCATGCGGCGCGTCGTGCTGATGCCGAGCGCCGTTCCGGTCTTTTGAAGATCCGAGGCCATCGAGAGCAGGCGCTCATTGGAAAAGCTCTTCCCCAATCGATCGAGCACGTCATTGTCGTAATTGCCAGAGAGCAGCGCCTCGCTCCCCTTCGGGGCCATGCGCCGGAGCAGCAGATCCCGCGTGAGCTCAGCGAGCTCTGAGAGGATCGTCGCGACGTCCTTGCCGTTCTGGTAGAGCGTATCTGCT
>CAMNAE010000125.1 GCA_946530565.1 uncultured Oscillibacter sp. | reverse complement strand
ATGGTGGAGATGAGGGGAGTCGAACCCCTGTCCGAAAGCACTTCCTCGGGATGTTCTCCGGGCGCAGACGGTTATTTTGGAAGCCCGAAGCTTCCTGTTCCCCTCACTGAAGGCAAGCCGACACGCCCTCAGGTCAGGTGAGCTTCATGATTTATGGTACACGCAAAGCTTAGCGTACGCACATTTACCGCTAAACGACGCCCTTCCCGGCTCGCGGTCCTTCCGGGTCGGACGGCTGCCGCTAATCAGGCAGCAATAGCAACAGGATCGTTGTTATTTAATTTATAAGTTGCCCGTTTTATGGCGGTCAGGCGCCGCCGCCCGCTGATCCCGCACCCACACCCCCGTCGAAACCGGTACATCCCCGTATTCGATCGAGCGCCAAGAGCGTTCTCGCAGAATGGATTATAACACGTTCGGTGGGAAAAGTGTGTTACGTTTCTGTGACAAATTCGGATTTTCGGTTTTTTTATCCGCCATAGATGAACGCGGTGAGGAAGGACGCCGGAAAGGCCGTGCCGAAGAGCCAGCCGAGCACGGCGACCGGAACGGCGGTGAGCGCGTCGATCAACACGTGCTGCTTGGTGAACTGCGTGGCAAGCACGATCAAAACCGCAATGATGAACGCGGCTGAGCGGACGGGGAAGGGCAGCGCGGAGGCGAGGACAGCCGCGGCCATCACGACAAAGCACTGCGAGCAGTGGAGGCTCGGCGCGCAGTTGACACCCTTGTAGCTCCCCTTGTAGACGATCGCCATGAGCCGGCCGAAAAAGGTCTCAGGCGGCTTCGGCCGCGTGAACGAGGTCGGGTAGAGAATGTACACGAGCGTGCTCGACACGATGCCGAAGGCGATCGCGGGCATGTAGACCTCGTAGACGCCCGGCGCGTACACGGCGAGCGCGAGCGGGAAGACGGCGATCAGCGGGAACCAGAGGCAGTAGGGCACGACCCAGCCCGGGCGGAAAGGTACATGCGCGTCGATCGGGCGTGAGATGTCGTGCGGCTGGCCCTCGAAGCGCTCAACGCCGAAATAGATCAGGATCTGCAGTCCGAGAAGCACCGCCTGTACCAGAGCTGCACGCAAAAAAACCGACATGAAGACAAAACCTCCGCTGCTGTCTGCAAAATGATTTGAAAACCCCATACCCGCCCTCGCTCCGGCGTCCATATCCGGTGATGCGTGATGTGCGATGATCCATGCGGTCGTGCGCGATCGGGGACATAAAGATACTCGGGGATTCGAACCCCGTGCCTGCCCGCGGCACATGACCATAAGCAGCTTCAGGCAGCTGCCGCCTGATATGCACACCGCCGGAGTTACCAGACGGGGGTTTATGCTTCGATGATCTCGGCCTTCCAGTTCGTCTCCTGCAGAAGATTATCGACGAGGCGCGCTTCTTTTGCCATTTGGTCGACCTTCTTTTGGAGCTCCGACGCCTTCAGCGCGGCTCTGACCCGGATCTCGGTGCCGCGCGCGCGGGAGGCACTCTGCCCGGCCGTATATACAAGGTCGCGCCAGGCTGAGAGCTTTAATAAAAGCGTATCCTTGCGGGCGATCAGCTCCGTAAGCGTTTCGCCGTTTACCACAGTGCGGCTGTTCGTCAGGTTGATCCCGGCCATCAGCGTCCCGAGCCGCGCGCACGCAGCGTCGAGCTCATCGAGCAGAGCGGCGGGATCCTCCGGCGGCTCCTCGCCCTCCTGCACCAAAATGCAGTTTCCGAGCCGCCGGCGCAGCTCCTCGATCTTCCGGTTCAGATCCGCGCGCTCCTGCAGCGCCTCTGCAAGTTTCATGGAAATACCTCGCTTTCATGGCGGCAGAAAAAGCCGCCGGAATGATGTGCACGTACATTGTAGTAAACAGCTGCCGAAAAAGCAAGAGCCCCACGGTATCATCCGCGGCAAAAAAGCCGCCGCGTCCGGCCGGAATGATGCTACCGGCAGGGCGCAGCGGGTTTTTATCGTGTTCAGCGCTTTACTTATGATACAGCTTCTTCGTCTGATAGACCGGCTCGCAGGTCAGATTCACGCCGAGCTTTTTGAATGTGCTCACGTCGACCGGGGATAGGATGACGGAGGAGTGCGCCTCGCAGTCGCGCAGCGCCCCGAGCTGATCCATCGCGCGGGCGGCGTTCTCGTCGGTGCGCGCGCAGATCGTCAGCGCGATCAGTATCTCGTCGACGTGCAGCCGCGGGTTGTGGCCGCCCAGGTGATCGACCTTCAGGTGCTGGATCGGCTCGATAACCTCGGGACTCATGAGCTTGACCTCGTCGGGGATGTCGGCGAGCGCCTTGAGCGCGTTTAAAAGCATCGCGGAGGCGGCGCCGAGCAGCGGCGTCGTGCGGCCGCTCACGATGACCCCGTTCGGAAGCTCCAGCGCGGCCGCGGGGCCGCCGGTGAGCGCCGCACGGGTGTTGGCCGCGGCGACGACCGGGCGGTCCTCAACGCCGATGCCGGCCTTCTCCATCAAAAGCTTGATCTTCTCGGCGATCTCAGGCTTGCCGCTGCCCTTTCTCAGGTCGCACAGCGCCGTGAAGTAGCGGCGGATGATCTCCTGCTCGCTCGCGCGGCGGGTGACGGCGTCATCGACGATGCAGTTGCCGGCCATGTTGACGCCCATGTCGGTCGGGGACTTGTAGGGCGACTCGCCGTAAATGCGCGAGAACATGCCGCGCAGGACCGGGAAGACCTCGACGTCGCGGTTGTAGTTGACGGTCGTCTTCCCGTAGGCCTCAAGGTGCCAGGGGTCGATCATGTTCACGTCGTTCAGGTCCGCGGTCGCGGCCTCGTAGGCGAGGTTCACCGGGTGGTAGAGCGGCAGATTCCAGATCGGGAAGGTCTCGAACTTCGCGTAGCCGGCCTCCACGCCGCGCTTGTGGTCGTTATAGAGCTGCGAGAGGCACACGGCCATCTTGCCGCTGCCGGGGCCGGGGGCGGTGATGACGACGAGCGGGTGCTTCGTCTCGATATAGTCGTTCTTGCCGAAGCCCTCATCGCTCAGGATCAGCGATACGTCCGCGGGGTAGCCCTCGATCGGGTAGTGGCGGTAGACCTTGATGCCGAGCCCCTCGAGCCGCTTCTGATAGGCGACGGCGCTTGCCTGATTCGCAAAGCGGGTCAGCACCACACTGCCGACCGTGAGCCCGTAGCCGCGGAAGGCGTCGATGAGGCGGAGCACGTCCATATCATAGGTGATGCCGAGGTCGCCGCGGACCTTGTTCTTCTCGATGTCGTTGGCGTTGATGACGATCACGATCTCGGCGTCCTCGCGGAGCTGGTAGAGCATGTTGATCTTGCTGTCCGCCTTGAAGCCGGGGAGCACGCGCATGGCGTGGTAGTCGTCGAAGAGCTTGCCGCCGAATTCCAGATAGAGCTTTCCGCCGAACTGGCCAATGCGCTCGCGGATGTGCTCCGACTGCATGGAGAGGTATTTTTCGTTGTCAAATCCGATGGCTTTCACTGCTTGCTGTTCTCCTTTCGCTTCATTCCCGGCCCGCCATGGCGGTGTTGATCGCGTCCTCGCTCTCGCGCATGGCGAGGATCGTCTTTTCCATCAGCTCCTCAAGCGTCCAGCCGAGGCGCTCGGCCCCGGTGCGGATCACGTCGCGCGAGCAGCCGGCGGCGAATTTTTTGTCTTTGAATTTCTTTTTGAGCGACGAGACCTCCATGTCGGAGCAGCTTTTGCTCGGGCGCATTTTGGCCGCCGCGCCGATGAGCCCGGTGAGCTCGTCGGCGGCAAAGAGGACCTTTTCCATCTCGTGCGTCGGCTCCACGTCGGAGCAGATCCCGTAGCCGTGTGAGCAGACCGCGTGGACGAGCTCGGGCGAGGCGTCGATCTCGGCGAGGAGCTCCGGCGCCTTCTGGCAGTGCTCGTCAGGCCAGCGCTCAAAGTCGATGTCGTGCAAAAGCCCGACGGTCGCCCAGAAGTCCGCGTCCGCGGCATAGCCGAGCTCACGGGCATACCAGCGCATAACGGCCTCGACGGTCAGGGAGTGGCGGATGTGGAAGGGCTCCTGGTTGTATTTTTCCAGCAGGGCAAGGGCGGTTTCACGGTTCGGTGCGGTCGGCATGGGGATCATCCTTTCCGGCGGAATGGCCGTTTTTCTCATCGTTTGGGTCCGGCTCCGAGGGGAGCGTGAGCATGTACTGATACAGGGGGATCAGCGCGTCGTACCAGGCGAGGAGCTCGCCTTCAAACTCGGGCGCGTAGAGCCGCTCGGACCACGCGCCAGAGGCGCTGATCATAAAGCCCTTCGCGTTGAACCAGGGCTCGAGCAGCCTGCTCGGCGCCGTCCGCGGCTTTTTATACGGGAAGGTCTCGAGCGTCAGGTCGGGGTTCCGGCGGATCGCGCGGGTCAGCTTTTCAAGCTTCTTCGGATCCCGCTCGGCCCGGGCGCGGAGCTTTCGCATCGTCGCCGGGGCGGGACGCCAGTAGCCGAGGCCGGCCGACCAGCCCTCGGGGTTCACCTCGAACCAGAAGCTCGGGTGATCCGCCCACTCGTAAAAGGGCGCCGGAGGCTCGACGCTCAGCCAGCTGTGGTCGCGCAGCGGCCCGTGCCCGCCGAGGCGGCGCGCGTCGCGGTAGATGCGCGAGACCTTGGCCGTGAGCTCGCAGTCCGGAAGCCTTTGACTGATATGCGCAAACGCCGCGTCTTTCAGATCGGACATGGGCTGCCTGAGCGCGCGCTGATAGATATCGCGCCGTGCCTCAAACCACGGTTTTTCATTGTTGAAGCGAAGACCCCACAGAAAATCGACGGTCTCGTCGGAAAAACCCTGAAACACTTTGTTCACTGCCTTCTTTCTAAAAAAACACAGCCAAGTATACCACGGTATGCGGCGACTTTCCAGACGTTTTTTCAAAAAAGTGTTGACAGCAGGCAGAAAAGGTAGTATCCTTAGCGCAACTTAAAAATGAGATCTTCAGGGCGGGGTGTGATTCCCCACCGGCGGTAAAGCCCGCGAGCCGAAAGGCAGGATCCGGTGAAACTCCGGGGCCGACAGTACAGTCTGGATGGAAGAAGATCAGTGCAAGGCAGACGGGGTCACAAGGCCGCGGCATCTGCCCGCATTGTGCATGCTCTGGAGCGCTTTTTGAGCGTCTCCGGATTTTTTATGCCTTGCGGGGGACCGCTGCAGCTGCGCCCTGGATCCCTGCATATTTTCACGCCCTGAACGTTTCGCGCGTTCGGGGCGTTTTTCGCTGCCCGGACGCAAAAGGGAGGCGTTCAAATGACACATGAGGACTGCATGGCCCGCGCGATCGAGCTTGCGAAAAAGGCCGAGGGCCGCACACACCCGAACCCGCTCGTCGGCGCGGTGATCGTGAAGGACGGGCGCATCATCGGCGAGGGCTGGCACCACCGGCGCGGAGAATTGCACGCGGAGCGCGAGGCACTGAAACACTGCACCGAGCCGCCGATCGGAGGCACGATGTATGTGACGCTCGAGCCCTGCTGCCACACAGGGCGTCAGCCGCCCTGCACCGAGGCGCTGATTGCCGCCGGCATCAAAACCGTCTATGTCGGCTCGGCGGATCCGAACCCGCTCGTCGCGGGCGGCGGCGTCCGGGCGCTGCGCGCTAACGGG
>CAMNAE010000124.1 GCA_946530565.1 uncultured Oscillibacter sp. | reverse complement strand
CTGCCTGAGGCTCGCGAGGCCGCCGCTCTCGTTGATCTCCTGCGCGGGCGGCTCGCCGTCGTTCGTGAACGCGGCGCAAAGGGCCATTTCGTCCTCGCTGATCTCGATCGTGAGCGCCGTCGCCCTTGCGTGCTTGACCGCGTTGGTCATCGCCTCGCGGGCGGCGGACAAAAAGAGCGAGAGCACGGCGGGATCCTGCGTTTCGGGCCCGCCGTTCCAGATGAGCCGAAGGCCGAGCACCGAGGCAAGCGTGTTGAGGTCGGAGACCGTGCTGCTTCTGCGGCGGGTGTCGGCCTCCTTGCACAGAAGCAGCGCCTGGCTCTGCCAGGGCCGCAGGATCCCGGCGCGCTCCTGCGCGTCCCCGCTCTCCACCGCGCGGCCGGTCGCGAGGATCAGGCGGTTCATCTCGTCGTGGATGCTGATCTTCGCCTGCAGCGTCTCCTGACGGCGCACGGTGTCGGAGATCGTCTCGCTGTAAGCGCGCATATCCGCGGCAAGCCGGCGGGCGCGCGCGTTTTCGGCGCGGAGACGCTCGTTTTTCTCGTTGAGCTCGGTGATATCGTCGGCGATCAGCTCGTGGAGCGGCGCGCCGTCGAACGAAAGGAGCCGGTGCCGGAAGGAGACCGCCGTGCCGTCGGAGAGCACGTGTACAGGGCTTTCGCACACATGCAGATAGAGCCGCGCCCCGTTTTGCAGCGTCAGCCCGGTCAGCATCAGGCAGATGTCGTTCATGCGGTGGTTCGAGAAAATGCAGCGCCCGTCCTCCAGATAGAAGCACACACCCGCGGGCAGCCCGTCGATGCTCTCTTTGATCGAGGCCGCTGTGATGTGCGTTTTGCGCCACTGCACGCTGTTCCGGAAGAGCAGCGCGCAAAGAAGCGACAGGATCAGAAGAACGGCGAAAAAGAGCACGGCAGGGAAGTGCAGAACAGCCATCGCGGCCGGGGAGATGGTGCCGTGCAGGCGCCATTCCGTCCCCGCCCGGCACACATGCATGAGAAAATAGCTTACGAAAAAGCAGAGCACGGAGGCCGCAAAGAGGAGACGTCGCCGCTGCAGAAAGAGCAGCACGGCGTCGGCAATCGCGGCAAGGCAGTTCAAAAGCGCCCAGAAGCAGAACCAGTTCTGCGCCGCGACCGGCAGAAGCTCGAAGGCTCTCACGCGGCATCACCTGCCTTCTCAAGCGGGATGACCACATAGGTCGTCTGATCCTCTGTCAGCGCCTCCGCGCGGGTGTCCGCGGGGAGCGAGAGCACGGAACCCTCGAACGCAAGGCGCAGCGTTCCGCCCTCGAGCAGTACCTGCAGGCCTGCAAGCGTGGGGAGCGCGGACTCAAGCAGCGTCTCAAAGAGCGCGTAGGCGCTGATGAGCGTCCCGGCGGGATAGCGCCGGTCGTCTTCATACGCGGCGTCAGTCGCGATCGAAAGCGCGCGCAGGTGGCGCAGGGACTCCTGCAGGGCGAGCGCGAGCTCCTTTGCCTCGAGCGTGCGCGCGTCCGCGGCGAGCAGCGTGAGATTGGCGTAGCGCTTGATGTACGAGGCAAGCAGGCAGACGGTTTTGAGGTTGCGGGCATAGAGCGAGGGATCCTGCCCGGCCTCGGTGCATAAACGTGTGATCTTTTCGGACTGCGGCAGCACGCGCGCGGCGATGGCGTCGTAGGTGCGCGTCTTCGTCTCGATGCGGGCGCGCTCCTCGGTGAGTTCATTGCGAAGGCGCAGGAGCTGGTTTTCATCGGCAAGCCGCTCGCTGAGCTCCCGGAGATCTTCATTGATCCGGTTGAGCGCGGTTATGTCGTCCTGCCAGTAGACGAAGCCGCCGGAGACGGGACGCCGGTGCACGCGCGTGTTTTCATCTGGCGATACGCCTGTGAGCGAGGCCATCTGCTCTTCGCTCAGCGGCGCGGCGTTTTCATTCCGGTAGACCACGTGATAGCCGCGGTCGGCGATCTGCGCGGCGAGCGACGAGAGGGAAAAGAGCCTGCCGTAGTCGGTATTCGAGGGGATCAGACCGATCTCGATGATGCTCAGCCAGATCCCGGCGATCGTAAAGCACACGGCCTCGGGGAACTCTCCGAAGAGCCCACCGTTGATCTTCGGCCAGAGATCCGCGGCGTAGAGCGTGAGATAGGAGACGCCGAAGACGGCCGGGAGCATCGGGATCCACGCGAGCCGCCGGCTTCCGGAGAGGCGGCAGCGGGCAAAGAGGACCGCGAACATGGCGATCGAAAGCAGCGACACCCAGATATAGGTGAGCGTAAAGACCGGGCCGTGCGCATAGTCGGCGTCCCAGTTTTCAAAGCCGGGGCGGAAGCGGAAGGCGAGCTCATGCGCGTCGTTCGTGAGGATCAGAAAAAGCAGCAGGATCGTGACGAACACAAGCGGCAACACCGCCTTCGGCAGCACCCACTCATCCTGCCTTCCGAAGGAGATGGCCGCGATCAGCGAGAGCAGGGGCACGAGCAGCGCCGGAACATAGTAGAGATACCACAGGTGCCGGGCGATGAGCCCGGTCTCCTCAAAGGCGATGTACTTCGCGCCGCGCAGCGTGACCCACTGAACGATCAGCGCCGCGATCGCTACAAGATGCCGCCGGAGCTCCGGCTCGATGATATGATTGGAAAAGTACAGCATGAGCGCGAGTGAGTAGACCATGAGCACGATGGTGCTGGCATGGCGCAGCAAAAAGAGATCCGGCGCAAAGATCGAGACGCAGGCGGTGATCACGTACAGCACGGAAAGACGCAGGAGCATCAAAAGTGATCGCCTGATCGCTGACATATCCGCCGCCTCCCTGGTTTTAAATATAGTTTTAATATGGAGCAATGCCGCATGATCCGGCAGGAGCCGAAGACGATATTGCGCGCTGTTGCTTGGGATCCATCTGTCATTATAATCGAAAAAGCGCCGCTGCGCAACGGAAACCGGCGCTTGCTACAAAAGCCGCGGCATTTGGGCCGCGTATTTTTCGCAAAGAGCGGGAAAATAGGGCTTGATTCCGGCATCAGGTGATGTTACAATACGTTTGTCGCTGAGGAAACGACATTTGTCTTTGCATCAAGTAAAACAGAGGATGCCGGCCGCCTGCCTGTATCCATCAAAACGCGGCCGTTTTCGGCAAGACAAAGCTGTAATACATTCGTTTGGAGGAGTCAACCATGTTCATCACCTGCCTCGACCTCGAGGGCGTGCTCGTCCCCGAGATCTGGATCGCCTTTTCCGAAAAGAGCGGGATCCCCGAACTGCGCCGCACGACACGCGACGAGCCCGATTACGATAAGCTCATGCGCTGGCGCATCGGCATTTTAAAAGAGCACGGCCTGGGCCTTAAGGAGATCCAGGAGGTCATCGCGAAGATCGACCCGCTGCCCGGCGCGAAGAAATTTTTGGACACGCTGCGCCGCGAGTGTCAGACGATCATCATCAGCGACACCTTCCAGGAGTTTGCGGGCCCGCTCATGGAAAAGCTCGGCATGCCGACGATCTTCTGCAACTCGCTCTCCGTCGCGCCAAGCGGCGAGATCCTCGGCCACAACATGCGCATCGCGAATTCCAAGCTTGCGACGGTCAGGGCCCTGCAGTCGATCGGCTACGAGACGATCGCCGCGGGCGACAGCTACAACGACCTCGGCATGATCCAGGCGAGCAAGGCGGGCTTCCTGTTCCGCAGCACCGAAAAGATCAAGGCTGACCACCCTGAGCTTCCGGCATATGAGGAGTTCTCAGATCTGCTCCGCGCGATCGAGCAGGCGATGAAGGCGTGAACAACACAGATACAAAAAACCGCGGTACGGATCGTTCTCCGTACCGCAGTTTTTTGATGTATCTGTTTTGCTCAGGGCACGTCCTTGCCCCAGACGACGTCGACGATCTTGCCCTCGTTGAACTCAAGGAACTCGGATTTCAAAATGTGGTTGCTCTTGCCCACGCGGACCTCCTGGTCACCGACCTTCGTAGTGAGCACGTTCAAATCCTCGGTCTGCGTCTCCACAGTGAAGTAGAGCGTCAGGAGGTTCGGATCCTCGACCCACTCGTTGCCCGGGGAGAGCACGAGATAGGGCTCGGCGCGCACGCCCGTGATCTGCCCGCCGACGAGCTTGCCCGAGGCCATGAGCCTTGAGGGGATGTAGCGCTGGCAGTTTTCATAGGTCTCTTTGGGAACGCCCTCGACGCGCACCGTATAGGTCACGTCGATCATGTTCACGTCGCCGAGATCGTCCTTCGGACCTAAAATGCGCCAGATCGCGAAGATCGCGACGAGCACGATCAATATCACCGCGATCACGTCGACAACATTCGGCTTTTTCTTCAAAGCAACGCTGCTTTTCTGCTCTTCCATATGAAAGCTCCTTTTGAAAGTAAGTCACATAACGGGAGTATATCACGTTCAGCGCTGGATTTCCAGATAAATATGCGTTTGGAGGCGCGGAAATTTGCGCGGCTTCTGCCGTTCGGGCACAGCCGGAGCAGACGCCTTAAAAATGCGCACGGCGCCCTCGGGAGAAAACGGACCTTTACGGTTGCTTTTAAGCTGTTTTCAGGCTATAATAAATAAGATAATCAGTTGTGATCCAGGAGGCTTTATGAAGAACCTGTTTGAACCGGAGCTTGCGCCGGATGCGCTGCGCGCGATCAGCTCGATCGGACTTGCCCATATGGGCGACGCCGTGTATGAGCTTCTGGTGCGCACGCATCTCATCACAAGCGGCAGGGCACGGGGACGCGACCTTCACCGCGAGACGATCCGCCTTGTGCGTGCCGAGGCGCAGGCACGGGCCGCCGAGCAAATTGTGCCGCTTCTGACCGATGAGGAGCTCGCGGTCTATCGCCGCGGCCGGAACGCGCACGTCCACACGGTCCCCGCGCACGCCACACGCGCGCAGTATGCCGCGGCGACGGCGCTGGAGGCGCTCTTCGGCTTTTTATATTTGAGCGGCAGGAAAGAGCGCGCCTTTGAGCTCTTTGCGATCACGATCGAGGGGGAGGAAGACCATGCCGATTGACGCACTGACGCTCCGGGGTGTGGTCACGGAGCTTGCGCCCGCGCTCGTCGGAAAGCGCATCGATCGCGTACAGCAGAGCGCGAAGGACCAGGTGCTCCTGACTGTACGCGGGACCGAGAAGCTGCTCTTTTACCTCGGCACCGACGCGCCGCGTCTTCAGCTCACGGCGATCCCGCGTGAGAACCCCGCAGAGCCGCCAATGTTTTGCATGCTGCTCAGAAAGCACCTCGTCGGCGCGCGGATCCGGGAGATCACGCAGCCCGCGCTCGAGCGGCTCGTGCGCATCGACTGTGACGCGACCGACGAGCTCGGACGCGAATCGACCCGCACACTCATTCTGGAAGCGATGGGCCGGCGCTCGAACCTGATCCTGCTGGATGAGGAGAACCGCATCATCGACTGCCTCAGGCGCGTGGACGCAGACATGTCGCGCACGCGGCAGCTCCTGCCGGGGCTTTTTTACGAGCTCCCGGAGTCGCCCGAGCGCAAAGCCTTCACCGACGAGACCGAGGAATCCTTTTACGAGGCACTTCGTGAAACGCCGGAGGAGACGACCGTCGAGCGATTTCTCCTGGGCCGTTATTTCGGCTTATCG
>CAMNAE010000123.1 GCA_946530565.1 uncultured Oscillibacter sp. | reverse complement strand
ATCATCTGAAGGTTGGGGCAGGCCTCCATCGCGCGCGCGCCGAGCTCCCGGCAGCGCTCCTCGGGCGTGGCGGCGACAGATGGCGCAAAGCCGAAGGTGCGCGCAAGGTCGTACTCGCTCGCAAGCAGCAGCGTGACGGAGTCCGTAAGACGGCGCAAAACGCCCTCGGGCTGTTCGCCGAATTTCCAGAGCCTGTCGCGGTAGTTGTAGTCGCAGGAGACTGTAATGCCGCGCGCTCTTGCTGTCTCGGCGGCATCAAGCGTCATCTCCATCGCGCTGCGCGAGACGCCGGGGGTGATCCCGGTCAGGTGGAGATGTGAAACGCCCTCGAGCGCCCGGTCCCAGTCGATCACGTCTTTCGGAGCGTCGGCGAGCGCGGAATGCGCGCGGTCGTAGATGACGGAGGCGGGGAGGTAGTTCGCGCCGGATTCGAAATAATAGGTGCCGAGGCGCCCGTCGCGGCGGACGACGCGGCTCGTGTCGACGCCTGTGCGCCGGAGCTCTGCAAGGCAGGCGTCGCCGAGCGCGCCCTCGGGCAATACGGTCACAAAGGCACTGTCCCTGCCGAACTGTGCGCAGGAGATCGCGGCATTGGCCTCGCTGCCGCCGAAGGTCGCCTCAAGCAGGGGGGACTGGAAGAGCCGCTCCATCCCGGGCGGCTTTAAGCGAAGCAGCATTTCGCCGAAGAACAAAACAGTATGCATGGGGCGTTCCTCCTTTAGCGCGGGGTGAAAGAGTGAGTAGTGGCTGATTTCACTATAGCGCACGAAACGACGGATTGCAATCGGAAAGCGTCAATAATTTTGCAAGAGGAATTGCATTTTTTGTTTTCTGCGTTATAATATACTCTGTATCGATATGTACGGAGGTTTTCTCTCATGACTTTTGATTCCTGGCTCAAGGGCCTTTCTGATAAACGTGTGGCGGTGATCGGGATCGGCGTCTCGAACCAGCCGCTCATTGAATTATTACTGTCCCGCGGCATCGCCGTGACCGCCTGCGACCGCAAGGACCGCGCGGCGCTGGGGGAGCTGGGCGGCAAGTGGGAAGCGCAGGGCTGCCGATTGAAGCTCGGCGACGACTATTTAAAGGACCTCGACGCGGATGTGATCTTCCGCACACCCGGCATGCGTCCGGACCTCCCGGAGCTTGAGGCCGCGATCGCGCGCGGGGCCGTGCTCACGAGTGAGATGGAGGCCTTTTTCGAGGTCTGCCCCTGCCCGATGATCGCGGTCACCGGCAGCGACGGCAAGACGACGACGACCACGATCATCGCAAAGCTGCTCGAGGCGGCGGGGAAGAGGGTCTGGCTCGGCGGCAACATCGGCCATCCGCTCCTGTGCGATACGCCCGAGATGCGCCCGGACGACGTCGCGGTTCTGGAGCTGAGCTCCTTCCAGCTCCTCACGATGAAAAAGAGCCCGCACATCGCAGTCATCACGAACCTCTCGCCGAACCATCTCGACGTGCACAAGGACATGGCCGAGTATGTGACGGCCAAGGAGCAGATCTTCCTGCACCAGAAAGCGGGGGACGTGCTCGTGCTGAACCGCGACAACGACCTCACGCGCGATTGCGCCTCCCGCGCGGTCCCGGGCGCAGAAGTGCGCTTCTTCTCACGGCAGAAAAGCCTTGAAAAGGGCGTTTCCTTCCACAACGACGTGATTTTCCGTGACGGCGCGGAAGTTCTGAGGCGCGCGGGCATCCGCCTGCCAGGCCTCCACAATGTCGAAAATTACATGGCGGCGATCGCGGCGGTCGAGGGCCTTGTGCCCGACGACGTGATCCGCGCCTTTGCAAAGGACTTCGGAGGCGTAGAGCACCGCATCGAATTCGTGCGGGAGCTTGGCGGCGTGAAGTACTACAACGACTCGATCGCCTCGAGCCCGAGCCGCACGATCGCGGGCCTCAGGTCCTTTGATCAGAAGGTGATCCTGATCGCCGGCGGAAAGGACAAGGGCATTTCATATGCCGCCATCGGGCCCGAGATCAACGAGCATGTCAAGGCGCTCGTACTCTGCGGCAAGACGGCCGGGGTCATCCGCGCGGCGACCGAGCAGGCGGACAATTTCAATGGCCTTCCGATCGTCGAGGCCGACGATTACCCGGCGGCCGTCGCCGCTGCGCGTTCATTCGCCGTGCCCGGCGACGTCGTGATCCTCTCGCCTGCGAGCACGTCCTTCGACCGCTTCAAAAACTTCATGGAGCGCGGACAGGTCTTCAAGGACATCGTGAACGCGCTTTCATAAATCAGACTGGGAATGTTATCTGTATGATGGACATGACACAAAGCGAACTGACCGCGCGTTTGAATGCGGCGCTCTGGGCCTATTATGTCTCGGACGCACCCGTGATGGACGACGAGGCTTTCGATGCGGCATGCGCGGAGCTCGCCCGGCTCGAGGCCGGGAGCGGAGCGGTCGGGGCCGATTCGCCGAACTGGCGCCTTGAAAAGAGCGAGGCTTTTTTAAAAGCGGAGCACGAGGTCCCGCTCGAGAGTCTGCAGGATGTGTTCGACTCCGGCGAGGTGCGGGACTACTGCGCCCGCATGGACGAGGCTTCGGGCGGGACGGCACAGCTTACCGCGGAGCCGAAGATCGACGGGCTCTCGGTCGCGCTCGAATACCGCGGCGGCGTCTTTTACCGCGGCGTCACCCGCGGCGACGGACGCGAGGGCGAGGATGTGAGCGGGAATCTACGTACGATCCGCGCCGTGCCGATGACGCTTCCTGAAAAGCTCCCGCGGCTCATCGTCCGCGGCGAGGTCTACATGGCAAAGAGCGTCTTTGAGCGGCTCAACGCAGCGCTCGAAATGCAGGGCAAGCCGCTTCTGGCCAATCCCCGCAACGCCGCGGCCGGGTCGCTCCGACAGCTCGAGAGCCGGGCGGCGGCCGAGCGGCAGCTCTCGATCTGCGTTTTCAATCTGCAGCTCATCGAGGGCCGCACGTTCAAAACGCACGCTGAGGCGCTCGACTACTTGAAGTCACAGGGCTTTCCGGTGATCCCGTATGCGCTCTGCCGCGGGGCGGAGGAGAGTCTTCGGGAAATCGCCGCGATCAATGATCGGCGTGAGGACTATCCCTTCGAGATCGACGGCGCGGTCTTAAAGCTCAACGACCTTGCACTGCGCACAGCACTCGGCAGCACCGCGAAGTTTCCGCGCTGGGCGGTCGCCTACAAGTACCCGCCTGAAGAAAAAGAGACCCAGGTGCAGGAGATCGTCGTACAGGTCGGGCGGACGGGCGTTCTCACACCGAAGGCGGTCGTCGCGCCTGTGCGCCTTGCCGGGACGACGGTCACGAATGCGACGCTGCACAATCAGGATTTCATCTCCGAAAAAGACATCCGTGTCGGCGATACGGTCATCATGCGCAAGGCGGGGGAGATCATCCCCGAGGTGTTGCGCGTCGTGATGGAAAAGCGCCCGGAGGGGACGAAGCCGTACTTTTTGCCCGATACCTGCCCGGTCTGCGGCGCGCCGGTCGTGCGCGACGAGGACGGCGCGGCGCTCAGGTGCACCGGTGCTGAGTGCCGGGCGCAGCTGCTGCGGAACATCACGCACTTCGCCTCGCGCGACGCGATGGACATCGACTCGCTCGGCCCCGCGCAGGTGACGCAGCTCGTTTCCGGCGGGCTCGTCTCGACGATCGCCGACCTCTATCACCTGACAAAAGAACAGCTCGTGCCGCTCGAGCGTATGGGCGAGAGGTCAAGTGAAAGGCTGCTCGGCGCGATTGCGGCGTCAAAGGAGCGGGGACTCAGCCGCCTGCTCTACGGCCTCGGCATCCGCCAGGTTGGGCAGAAGGCCGCGCAGACGCTCGCAAGGCACTTCGGCACGATGGATGAGCTCATGCACGCCGACGAGGAGACGCTGACCGCGATCCCCGACGTCGGAGGGGTCACGGCCAAAAGCATCCGGGACTATCTCACCTCGCCCCAGGCGATCGATCTCATTGAAAAGCTCCAAGCGGCGGGGGTTTTGATGGAATCCCGCGAGCAGACGGTCTCACTCGATTTAGCGGGGAAGACCTTCGTATTGACCGGGACCCTGAGCCGCTTCGACCGCCGCGAGGCGACACGGCTCATTGAAGAGCGCGGAGGAAAGGCGGCGGGCTCGGTCTCAAAGAAGACGACCTATGTCGTCGCCGGCGAGGCTGCTGGCAGCAAGCTCACCAAAGCCGAGGCGCTCGGGATCCCGGTACTGAACGAGGACGAATTCGCTGCCCTGCTCGGGCTCTGACGCACTTTTCCGTCTTGCGTTTCAAAGAGGGCACTGCTATAATTTACATGTGAAATTTTTGCTGTTTGGGAGCATCTATGGGCGGTTATTTGCAGCAGCTGTGGCGTGAACTGGATATCGGAGGGCTTACGAGTTGGCTTGAGCGGATCCTTGCGGTCCTTTTGAGCCTGACGATCCACGAGTCTGCGCACGGCTTTGCGGCCTACGCTCTCGGCGACGAGACCGCGCGCGCAAGGAGCCGCATCTCGCTCAATCCCCTGCACCACATCGACTGGCTTGGCCTTGCGATGATGCTCTTTGCCGGCTTCGGCTGGGCAAAGCCGGTCCCGGTCGATCCGCGGAACTTCCGCGACCCGCAGCGGGGCATGGGGCTGACGGCTCTGGCAGGTCCGGTCTCGAATCTTCTTTTAACGGTTCTCGCGCTGCTGCTTGCGCGGCTCATCTACGCCTTTGCGCCGTCAAACGCGCTTTGGGTCGCCCTCTTCGGCTTTCTTGCGCAGGTGCTTGCTCCGCTCTCGCTGGGGCTCGGGCTCTTCAACCTCCTGCCGATCCCCCCGCTCGACGGGGCCAAGGTGCTCGGGCTCGTGCTGCCGGAGACGCTCTATTTTCGCATCATGCGCTATGAGCGCTACGGCTTTTTTATCCTGCTCGCGCTCGTCTTTTTCAATGTGGGCGGCAATGCGCTCTCGCGGGCGATCACCTTTGTCTACTCGATTCTGGTGAACATCATTTTTTAAGGGGCTGTTTGCTTGGACAATCCCGTATACAAGCTTGAAAAGGTGATCATCTCACGATCCGAGGACCGGCAGGACTTCGAAGGGCCGCTCGATCTGATCTTATACCTGCTCTCCAAGAACAAGATGGAGATCCAGGACATTCAGATCTCGCTGATCTGCGACCAGTACCTCGACTGGCTGCGTACGCGTCAGGAGCTCGATCTCTCGGTTGCCAGCGAGTTCGTGGTTATGGCCTCGCAGCTCGTCTATCTCAAAGGGCGCATGCTCCTTGCAATCGAGGACGAGGAGACAAAAAGCGAGGTGGACGAGCTGATCGCCTCGCTTGAGCAGCGCCAGAGGAGCGAGCGCTACGCGGCGATCCGCACGGCGACCGCGATCCTCGGCCCTATGGGCGAGTTCGGCCGCTCGATCTTTACGCGCCAGCAGGAGATCGATTCCCCGGCGCCCGTGTACACCTACGACCACCGGCCCGATGACCTGACGCGCGCGCTCGGCGCGATCGCGCTGCGCTCAGAGCGCAAGCTCCCGCCGCCGAAAACGGCGTTCTCAGCGATCGCCAGGCACGAGCCCTATCCCGTGCAGACGAAGGCGGCCGAGATCTTAAAGCGGCTCAAGGCGATCGGCAGGGGCGCGTTTTTGTCGTTCTTTCGCGGCAACCGGAGCCGCTCCGAGCTGGTGGCGACCTT
>CAMNAE010000122.1 GCA_946530565.1 uncultured Oscillibacter sp. | reverse complement strand
GCCGGCAGCCCTGAGCCCGCGAGCAAGACGAATCCCTTCCGCGATGTGAGCGCCTCCAGCCCCTTCTACAAGGCGATCCTCTGGGCCAATGAGGTCGGCATCACGACCGGCTACGCCGACGGCACCTTCCGCCCGAACGATAAGTGCAGCTACGGCCACGTGCTCACGTTCCTCTGGCGCGGCCGCGGCAACCCCGAGTCCATGGGCTACAGCTCGATCGCGAACATGTACTCCGGCCGCTTCTTCACCGACGCGGTCGCCTGGGCCGACACGACCGAGATCCTCGGCGGAACCTCCGCGTTCACGCCCGACGATCCCTGCCCGCGCCGCGACATCGTGACCTATCTCTTCCGCGCCTACGGCGACTACTTCCGCTGAGAAAGTTTCCGCAAGGCAATCTTATACCGCGCCCCGGGACGGCACATGCCGTCCCGGGGCGATCAAATCTGATTTGAAAGGGGCAAACAAAATGCAGTTTATGATCACCGCCCACGACGGGGCAGGCAAGCTACCGGAGCGGATGCGCATCCGGCCGCAGCATCTTGAAAACATCGAGCGCGTGAGAGGGGAGGGGCATGTCCTCTGCGCGGGTGGCCTTTTTGACGAAGAGGGCGCGCTGTGCGGCTCCATGCTGGTTCTGGAGTACCCGGACCGCGCCGGGCTCGACGCGTATCTTGCTTCCGAGCCCTATGTAACGGGCAAAGTCTGGGAGGATATCCGCGTCGAGCGCATGAACGTGGTGGTTCTGAACAACGAGAAGACAGTGAGAGCATAGCCAACGCGCAATTTGACGTTCTGATCGGAATCCACTTGCAAATGGCGGGAAGCCGTATTATAATGTGCGGGCATTGCAGTTAAAGAGACGAGCATCGGAGGATACTATGGCGGATTTAAAGCAGGAGATCAACCGCAGGCGCACCTTTGCGATCATCTCGCACCCGGACGCCGGCAAGACGACCCTCACCGAGAAATTCCTGCTCTACGGCGGGGCGATCGCCCAGGCCGGCGAGGTCAAGGGCAAGCGCGCGCGGGCGGCGACGAGCGACTGGATGGAGATCGAAAAGCAGCGCGGCATCTCGGTCACAAGCTCGGTCATGCAGTTCCAGCACGACGGCTTCTGCATCAACATCCTCGACACCCCCGGCCATCAGGACTTCTCTGAGGACACCTACCGCACGCTCATGGCCGCCGACAGCGCGGTCATGGTCATCGACGGCGCCAAGGGCGTGGAGCCGCAGACACGAAAGCTCTTCCGCGTCTGCGCGCTCCGGCACATCCCGATCTTCACGTTTATCAATAAGATGGACCGTGAGAGCCGTGATCCGCTCGAGCTGTGCGAGGAAGTGGAGCGGGAGCTCGGTATCGACACCTATGCGATGAACTGGCCGATCGGCTCCGGGCGCGAGTTCCGCGGCGTCTACGACCGCGAAAAGAGCCGGATCCTCTTCTTCACGGCCGAGGGCCACGACAAAAAAGCCGGCTCGACCGAGGTGGATCTCAATGACCCTGCGGTCAGCGAGATGCTGGGTCAGGAACGCGCATCGACGCTGCGCGACGAGGTCGAGCTCCTCGGCGCTGGCCGCGAGTTCGACATGGAGGCCGTTCGAAACGGCACCCTCAGCCCGGTCTTCTTCGGCTCGGCGCTCACGAATTTCGGCGTGGAGCCCTTTTTGGAGGAGTTCCTGCGCATGACGACCGCGCCGCTTGCGCGCACGGCCGACATCGGCACGGTGGACGTGTTCTCCCCGGACTTCTCGGCCTTCGTCTTCAAGATCCAGGCGAACATGAACAAGGCGCACCGTGACCGGCTCGCCTTCATGCGCATCTGCTCAGGCAAGTTCGAGCGCGACACTGAGTACTACCACATGCAGTCCGGCCGCAAGCTGCGCCTCAGCCAGCCGCAGCAGATGATGGCGGCCGAGCGCGAGATCGTCAACGAGGCCTACGCCGGCGACATCATCGGCGTGTTCGATCCAGGTATCTTCTCGATCGGCGACACGATCACGGTCCCGGGGAAGAAGCTGCGCTATTCCGGCATCCCGACCTTCGAGCCCGAGCACTTCATGCGCGTATCACCCAAGGACACGATGAAGCGCAAGCAGTTCATCAAGGGCACGGAGCAGATCGCGCAGGAGGGCGCGATCCAGATCTTCAAGATCCCCGGCGCGGGCGTCGAGGAGGTCATCGTCGGCGTTGTCGGCACGCTGCAGTTCGACGTCTTCGAATACCGCATGAAAAATGAGTACGGCGTCGATCTGTACATGTCCGGCCTGCCGTACGACCACCTGCGCTTGGTCGCCGAGTGCCCGGCGCCCGTCGACGAGCTGATCCTGTGCACCGGCGCAGCCGTTTTGGAGGACTTCCGCGGCCGGCTCCTCATCGCGATGGACGGCGAGTGGAGCGTCGGCTTCCTCACCAAGCACAACCCCGGCCTCGTCCTGGCCGACGCGCTGTCGGTCTCTTGAGGCAGCACATACGTATTGAAAGCCCCTTCGCCTGCAGCGAGGGGGCTTTTTTCGGCATCAGGCGTTGAAATCAGGCGCCGGGCATGATAGTATCAGGATATACATACAGAAGAAGGAAGTGCTGTGCCATGATCGATTTCAGCGTGCTTGAAAACTACCGCGAGAACAACCGCATCGAGGCTAAGAAAGCCCTTGGGGGCCTGCCGCACAGCATCTGGGAGACCTACTCCGCCTTTGCCAATACGCTCGGCGGGCTGATCCTGCTCGGCGTCGAGGAGTATAAGGACAAGACCCTGCACACCGTGGATCTGCCGGCGCCGGAGGAAATGGTGCACGAGTTCTGGAGCAAGGTCAACGATCCGCGCTTTGCAAGCGTCAACATCCTCTCTGCGGGGGATGTCGCGATCCATGAGGTCGCCGGCGATCACATCATCGTGATCAGCGTGCCGCGTGCCGAGCGCACGGATAAGCCGGTCTTTGTTGAGGGTGATCGGAATACCGGAACCTACCGCCGCAGCGGGGAGGGGGACTGCCGCTGCTCCAGGGACGAGATCCAGACGATGCTCCGTGACGCCGCGCGCCGGACGCAGGATATGCGCGTGCTCGATGATCTGCCGCCCGAGATATTGGACATGGAGAGCCTTCACGGCTTTCGCGCGCTCGTCGGAGCCGCGCGGCCCGGGCACCGGCTCTTATCGCTTTCGGATGCGGACTTTCTCGCCGAAGTGAACGCGCTCGCCCCCGGCGTCGACGGCACGCTCTGCCCGACCGCCGCGGGGCTTTTGATGTTCGGCTCTGTCGATGCCATCCGGCGCGCGTATCCGCACTGTGAGCTGCTCCTGATCGAAGAGGAGCCATCAGGGGCACGCAGCGTTACGATCCGCGCTTCAGAGCGCGGCCAAAGCGGGAACCTCTTTGGCTTTTACGCGGCTGCCTATGCGCGCATCCTTGCGCATGTATCGCTCCCCTCAGACGCGGATGCGCAGGAGACGCCGCTGCATCAGGCTCTGCGCGAGGCGCTCGCCAACTGCCTTGTCAACGCAGACTACTACAGCAAAAGCCCCGTCACGGTATTGCTGCGTCCCCAGCGTATCTCCTTTTCAAACCCAGGCATGTTCCGCGTGCCGCTTCAAAACGCGCGCGATCAGGGCGTCAGCGACCCGCGCAACGCCGTGCTCCACCGCCTGTTCAACCTGATCGATCCCGGAGAGCACGGGGGAAGCGGCATCCCGCTGATCCTGCGCACCTGGCGCGCGCTCGGCTTTTCGGAGCCGGTCTTCGCCCAGCGCATGGACCCCGACCGGAGTGTCCTGTCGCTGCCGCTGATCGACGCCGATCCAGCAAGGCCCTCAAAAGCCGCCAGGACCACGGTCAGCGGCGTTGCCGGGCGTGACATCGTGATCCAGTTCCTGACGGATCAGGCCTTCGCTGACGCCGAGGAGGTCGCCCTCGAAACAGGCCTTTCCGTTCCTGACACGGAAGAACTGCTTAAGAACCTGATCGACGAGGACCTCGTCGTTGCCGAGATCGAGGACTTCGGCACGCTCTACCGGCTCAGAGCTTGAGAAGCAGATCATATATTTAATTCAGCGCCCCTTTGCTGCAAGGCAAGGGGGCGCTGAACTTTTCTCTTGACACTAAACTGTATGATTGCTATAATACAGTTGAACTGTACCACGGGACTAATACAGTTGAGAGGAGGCGCGCGTGCTTTGGTCGATTTCTCACGGTTCCGGGCAGAAGGGGATCTGCCGGTCTATCTGCAGATCGTAAGCTTTTTCAAGCGCGGCTGCGTCTCCGGTGCCGTTCAGGACGGGGAAGAGCTCCCCTCACGCCGGACGCTCTCGGCGCTGCTCGGGATCAACCCGAACACGGCGCAAAAGCTCTGCAGGCTGCTCGAGGACGAAGGACTTCTTTTTTCGCACGGCGGGGCGAAGAGCGTCGTGACGCTTTCGCCGAATACGCTCGGTCGCCTCAGACACGAGCTGCTGATCGAAGAGACCCGCCGCGCGGTGCGGACGCTGCGCGAGATGGGCGTTAAACGGGAGGAGGCCGAGGCGCTGCTGCGCGAGGCTTGGGAGGAGGATGAGAGATGAGACGCTATATATCCTGCTGGATGCTGCAGACAAGAGCGGTGCTTATGAAGCTCCTTGCGGTCCTTGCCGCCATGTGCGCGCTGGAGTGTCTGGATTTTTACCGGACGCTGCGCCGCAGCGCCGAGGCGCGTTCTTTCGACGCGCTCATCGATGCGAGCCACACGGTGCCGATCGCCTATCTCGGCTATATCCTCTGCTGGGCTATTTTGCTGCGGAGCCTGTACGGCAAAAATAACCGCCGCAGTTTTACCCTCATGCGTCTCCGGATCAGCGAGCGTGCCTTTTATCACCTGCAGAGCCTGACGAATGCGCTCTGCCTGCTGCTCCTCTGGGGCGCGCAGGCTGCGGCGATCCTCATCATGCTCCGGCTCTATCTTTCCTCCGGTGTGTTGGTCGGGCCGCAGGCGATCTTCCTGAGCTTCTACCGCAGTGAGTTCCTCGGAGCGGTGATCCCCCTGCAGCGCGCAAGCGTGTGGCTTGTCAATCTGGTCTTTTGCCTCACGATCGGGATCTTTCTCTCTGACGGCGCTCTGCGTCTTTCACGGGATGAAAGCGGCATACCTATCTTCGCGATCCTCGCGCTGGGGGCCGTGCGCGTTCCCTACGGCGCGTCCTGGGGATTTCGGGGCGCCGTGATGCTGGTGATGCTGGTTTTGGCAGCGGGGACGCTCGCATCTGACGCCGGCATTGCGCACCCGGGGATCGACCTTCCGGGCGATCCTGACGAGCCGCGGGAGCCCTACCGCCCGCTCTGGGAGGAGGCAAATGATGAACGTGCATAACTGGATCGAGCGCGCAGCGGCGCGTTATTACCCGCCGGGGCTCGGGCGGAAGAGCTTTACTGGCAATGCGGTTTTGATCCTCAGCTTTCCTGTGATCGTGTTTTTGTTTCAGCTGCTGGTGTTTCTCAATGAGCTCGAGGATCTCTACACCTGGGTGGGAGGGCACCGGATCTTGCGTATGGATGCGCGGCTCTGGGATTTTGCCGACCTTTTTCAGCGCGGCTGCAGCGGCGTCTATGCCTCGATCCTTGCGTCCCTCGTCCTGGCGGTGTTGAATTTTTTGAGCTTTCGGCAGGAGAGCATGAGCGTGTATCTGATGCGCCGCCTGCCGGATAAGTGGGACTATCCCCGGCGCTGCCTTGCGCTGCCGCTTGCGGGCACGGC
>CAMNAE010000121.1 GCA_946530565.1 uncultured Oscillibacter sp. | reverse complement strand
GAGATCGACGGCTTCAAGCCCTCGCACCGCAAGCTCTTGTATACGATGTACAAGATGGGGCTTTTGACCGGCGCGCGCACGAAGAGCGCGAATATCGTCGGCCAGACGATGCGCCTGAACCCCCACGGCGACGCCGCGATCTACGATACGATGGTGCGCCTCTCGAAGGGCTACGGCGCGCTTTTGACGCCCTTTGTCGACTCCAAGGGCAACTTCGGCAAGGCCTACTCGCGCGATATGGCCTGGGCCGCGCCGCGCTATACCGAGGCGAAGCTTGCACCCATCTGCGCCGAGCTCTTCCGCGATATCGATTCCGATACCGTCGATTTTGTCGACAACTATGATAATACGATGAAGGAGCCGGCACTTTTGCCGACGACCTTCCCGAACGTGCTCGTCTCGGCCAACAGCGGCATCGCCGTCGGCATGGCCTCGCAGTTCTGCGGCTTCAACTTAAAAGAGGTCTGCGAGACGACGATCGCGTATCTGAAGAACCCGAACTGCTCCCTCTCCGAGACCCTGCCCGCGCCGGATTTCCCGACGGGCGGCCAGCTTCTGTACGACCCGGCCGCGATCGACGAGATCTACGCGACCGGCCGCGGCGGCGTGCGCCTGCGGGCAAAGTACCGCTACGTCAAAGAGGAGAACCTGATCGAGATCACCGAGATCCCCTACTCCACGACCGTCGAGGCGATCCTGGATAAGGTCGCCGAGCTCATCAAGGCCGGCAAGGCCAAGGAGATCTCGGACATGCGCGACGAGACGGACCTGAACGGATTGAAGCTCGCGATCGACTTAAAGCGCGGCGTGGATCCCGACAAGCTCATGGCGCGGCTTTTTCAGCGCACCCCGCTCGAGGACACGTTCTCGTGCAACTTCAATGTGCTCATCGCGGGGCAGCCGAAGGTTCTGGGCGTGCGCGAGATATTGGAGGAGTGGACAGCCTGGCGCACGGACTCCGTGCGGCGCAGGATCTTCTTCGTGCTCGGCAAGCGCCGCGACAAGCTGCATCTGTTGAAGGGCCTTGAGCGGATCCTGCTCGACATCGACAAGGCGATCCGCATCATCCGCGAGACCGAGAGCGAGAGCGAGGTCATCCCGAATCTCATGATCGGCTTCGGCATCGACGAGATCCAGGCCGAGTTCGTCGCCGAGATCCGGCTTCGCAACATCAACCGCGAGTATATCCTGAAGCGCACGCAGGAGACGAGCGACCTTGAAAAAGAGATCGCCGAGCTCGAGGCGACGCTCGCCGACCCGAAGAAGATCCGCAATATCCTGATCGACGAGCTCCGCGCGGCGGCGAAAAAGTACGGCGAGCCGCGCCGGACCGAGATCCTCTACGACTTTTCGACCGACGCCGCCGACGAGGCGGAGGAGATCCCGAGCACGCCGGTGAACCTGTTCGTCTCGCGCGAGGGCTATCTCAAAAAGATCACGCCGCAGTCGCTGCGCATGAACGCCGAGCAGAAATACAAAGAGGGCGACGGGCCGAAGCAGAGCTTTGCGACCGAGACCGGCGCCGAGGTCATGTTCTTCACCGACCGCGCGCAGGTCTACAAGGCGCTCGTCGGCGATTTCCCGGACTGCAAGGCGAGCGCGCTGGGCGATTACCTGCCGGCGAAGCTCGGCATGGACGAGGGCGAGAGCGTCATCTGGACGCTCCTGCCCGGGGACTACTCCGGCTCGCTGCTCTTCGCCTTCGCGAACGGCAAGATCGCGCGCGTGGAGCTCTCGGCCTACCAGACGACCTCGCGCCGCCGTCGGCTCACCGGCGCATACTCAGATAAGTCCCCGCTCGTCGGTGTCATGCACTTAAAAGAGGAGACGGAGCTCGTGCTCTATTCGACCGAGCCGCGCGCGCTGCTGTTCCATTCCGCGCTGCTCTCGCCCAAGACGACGCGCTCGACGCAGGGCGTCGCGGTCATGACGCTCAAGCCCAAATACGCCGCCGCGGAGCTCAAAACGCTCGCGGAGACGTCGATCGCGAACCGCGTGCGCTACCGTGTCAAGGCGCTGCCGGCTGCCGGCGCCCTCCTGAAGCAGGAGGACTCCGAGGAGCAGCAGCTGAGCATCACATGAGCGCGCGGCGAAGCGCGGCCGCGCTCCTTTCGGCGGCGCTTGCGGCCGTCATGCTCGCGGGCTGCTCGGGGCAGTTTCTCGAGCGGAGCTACTCGAGCGTGCAGGAACACACGAGCCGCTACTGGGAGAGCGACGCGGCGAACACGCTGCGCGCCTCTAACCGGCAGGATGTCGTGAACGACCTGCTGCTGCTCATCTCCCAGCACTCCTCAGACGCGATCATCCGGCTCTACAACGAGACGAGCGACCTCTCGGCTGCGGAGACGATGGAGCGCGCCGCCGCCGAGGTGCAGCAGGATACGCCGCTTGGCGCCTGGGCGCTCGAGTACATCACCTCGTCGGTGACGGCGCAGCGCAGCTACTATGAGGTCAGCGTGTCGCTCTCCTACCGCCGCACGCTCGAGCAGCAGCAGCGCATCATCAACGCGACGAACGTAGACGCGTTCTACCGCCTCCTGACCGACACCGTGACGGCGGGCGGCAGCGACCTTGCGGTGCGCCTCGGCCACTGGAGTGAGACGGATCTTGCGCGGCTTGAGACCTACGCCGGGCTCGTGCGCGCCGAGTTCGACGTGCCCGACGAGCAGCTCTGGCTCGCGAGCTGCTACCCCGAGACCGGCAGGGCCGGCATCGTCGAGGGGCTGCTCGCCCCCACCGAGGAAGAACTCGCCGCCGCCCGCGGCGTGATCGAGCTCGCCGAGGCACAGGGCACGGCGGCGCGGCAGCTGATCCTGCCCGCCGCACGCGAGGAGAGCCTGCCCGAGTCGGCGGTGCCCTTTGAATCGCTCCTCGGCTTCTCCGGCTACTATTACGAGGAGCCCGCGGGCGAGCTCTGGCACCTGCGCACTTACGTCGGTGAGCGCGAGGACGGGCGCTTCCCGCTCGCCGAGAGCTTCGGCTTCGGGGAGGCGCGGGACAGCGAGCGCGACCTCGACGGCGACGGGATCGCAGAGCTCATCTGCTCGTGCGCCTACGGCGGCGACGGTGTCGAGGAGGTCTTCATCTACCGGAACATCGACGGCGTCATCTTCCGCGGCGCGATCGACCTGACGCAGCTGGAACTGCCCGGCTGGAACGACTACGGCGCGGGCTCCGTCGGCTCGTGGTACGACGCGGACGCGGAACAGTTCGTCATCCGCTACGAAAGCGAAGACGGCTCCCGGGAGCTCAGCGCCCCCGACGACCGCTTCTTCATCTACAGCCCGTATACGGGCTCGTGAAAAACTAAAAAAGGGACGTCTCCCTGCGCCGATGGCGCGGGGAGACGTCTTGTTTAAGCTGCGGTTCCGGACGACGGTGGATCCGATCAATAGACCGGGTGCCTTGGGATCAGCGTCGCGTTCGTGTTGGTCGTCGGATTCCACAGGCTCTTGGAATAGCTGTATTTGTGATCGATATGGACGTGGTTGCTCTTGGGGAAGCCCCAGGTCTCCGAGATGATGTCGCCGTTGGGGTAGGTCGTTTTGCGCATCGAGAGGTGGCCTCTGGGGTCCACGACAATGCCGTCGCGCTCAAAGACATCAAAGCTGCCGGTGTTTTCGTCGGTATAATATCTGCACGTCGTGGAGAAGAGGAGCTCACCGCCTTCATAGCTGGCGGTCTCCGTGATGTAGCCCTCCGCGTTGATGGTGAGCTGCTCGCCGTCGAGCTGCCCCTCGTCGTTCCAGTGCTCGATCAGGGTCTTGTCACCCTCGGTCGTAACGGTCACCGTACCTTCGCTGCCGCCTTTCGCCACGGTCTTTTCAAAGTCGGAGCCGATCGTTTTCAGCGTGACGTCGGGGTTGATGACTCCCTCGGTCTTCGCGCGCTTCAATATCTCCTCGAGCTTTTTCGTGGAGTGCTCCGTGTCCTTTAAGAAGTCCTTGATGACGTCGCTGAGCGGGGGGACCTTGTCGGTGAGCTTCTCTTCGCCGAAGATCTCCTTCTTGAGCTTGTTCAGGGCCTCGGCATCCGCGCAGTTGACCGCGACGAGGCGGTAACTGTTGGTGGCGGTGTCATAGACATAGGTGAGCGCCATGCTCTGGTAGTCGGGCTCATGCAGCGTGATGTCGCCAAGGCAGGCGAGCTTCTCGCCGAGCGTGTCGCCGCCGCCGGTGCAGATGGAGTAGATGAGGCAGGCGTCGGAGATGGGCTTGGTCCTGTCGTCGAAGCGCTGCACGATGCTGCTGCCGGGGCCGAGGAAGATCTTGCCGGTGGTGGAGGTGACCTCGATCGCGCAGTCCACGCCGCCGATGAGGATGCCTGTTGCCTGCCCGGCAGTGACGGTGGCGGTACCTGCCGAAATGGCGGCGGTGCCGCCGGCGGTGGCGATCGTCGCGCAGACGAAGAGCCCCACCTTGGCGCCGGTCTTGATACCGGTATAGGTCTTCTCCCATTTCTCGGCGCAGTTCCCGAAATCGCTGTAGGCGTGGCCGGTGAGGATGTTCTGCGCCATCTGCAGGTACTGGTAGGCGCGGCGGGCGTCGCAGCCCATCATCATCCCCAGCTCCTGGAGCTTGGTGCTGCTTTTGATGGAGTCATAGGCGCGGGTCACCTGTTTGGCCCACTCAAGATCGTCGGCCATGAGCGCGATCTCGTCGTAAGTGAAGCCGGAGCCCTCGATCAGGCTCTGGAGGGCTGCCGTCTGCGCCTCGGCAAGGCTCCCTGCCGCGGTATAGAGAAGGCCGGAGGCGTCGGTGACCTGATCCCAGGCGTCGAAGGCGTCCTGAAGCTGCGCGTTCAGGCTCTCAAACTTTGTCTTATCCAGCGTTCCGCCGTCCTTGATGCCCTCGACCTCTGAGCCAAGAGCCGATAAGTCCTCGGTGAGCTGCTGCGCTCTTGTATAATCCGCGACAGCGGCGATCGTCGCCGCGGCGACGGCCTCGGACTCGTCGTTCACAAAGGGCACCTCTACCGGCCCGTCATAGGCATAGAGCGTGTCGACGCTCTCGCACAGGGGCCGGAAAGTCGAAGGATCCAGCGCGATAAACTGGCAGTGGCAGTCGTCGGACCAGGGGAAGGTGACGCTTTTGCCATTGGCGCAGGTCTTTTGGGCGATGCTGTCCATGACCCCGTCGGTCATGCTCGCACAGACGATCAGGGCGTTTGCGGCGGAGCCGCTGTAGCTGACCTTGACCGTGGAGCCATCGATCGACGCCGTGAGCTTGTCCGCCGCCGCGCTTGCCGGCGCGGGGGATAGTGTGAGCAGGAGCAACAAGGCGCAGCAAAGGGCGCACAGACGTTTCAGAATATTCAGCTTCATGTGGATCACGCCTCCTTATGATTAAAGCGGGAAGAGTGCGGAATGACAGCTTTTTCATATTCATTCTATCGTTGTTTGGCGGGAAATGCAAGGCTTAAATCTGTACAGATGCCTCCGCGGCAAGCACCCGGGGCGCTTTTTTCATCCGTTTTGTGCACGGCGAAAGCAGCAGGGACGGTCCTTTGCGCAGCAGCCCCTGATGCAGCACATAAAAAACCGCTGCGGCGGGGCAGTCGTGCCCGATGCCGCAGCGGTTTTATGCATGATTCAACCCTGCCCCAGCTCGCTTCGGTAGCAGGCGAAGCGGCGCTCGAGGCGGCCGAGGAGGAAGAGGCCCGCAAGGCAGAGCGCGCAGAGGATGACGACCGGCGCGAAGACGGCGGGGCCGTCGAGCTTCGTTGCCATGCGGCGGG
>CAMNAE010000120.1 GCA_946530565.1 uncultured Oscillibacter sp. | reverse complement strand
TACCGTGTGCGTGTGTGAGCCGGGCAGGATCAGCGCGATGCGGCGCCCGGGCCAGCGTTCTTCCAGCGCGTCGAGCGTGCCGATGATCTCGATCTCCTCGCCGCGCATGTTGTTCACGGCCGTGATGTCGTCGCCGAGCGACTTGAGCCCCGGCACGAGCAGGAAGTCGCGGTGAAAGAGCGTATCCTCACGGAAACGGTGGAGCGAGGCGGCGAAGTGTTCGACCGTCGTCGGGATCACGAGATGCGGGACCTCGGTGAGACCGTAGGGCGAGGTCACCATGCCCGAGGCGTAGAAGACCGGGTCGAGCTCGCTTTCTTTGACGCCCGTATGTTCGAGCATGCGCGTATAGAGCCCGTAGAGCGCCTCGATGAGCACACGGTTGCTGCCCGCGATCGAGGAGTCCTTGCTGCCGACATTGACCTTTTCGGTGTAGCGGATATTGAAATCCGCGTCGAGCAGGTAGATGCGGGAGTTCGAGGTGCCGGAGTCGTAGTAGACGCGAAAGGCGTAAGCCATTTTGAGCGCCCCTTTCTTTTACGCGAGGGCTTCGATGTAGGCCCGCGCGGTCTTGGTGATCTCGTCGAAGCGGCCCTCGTCGACGAGCTTCGCGCTCACGAGGTTGCCGCCGCAGCCGACGCCCACGCAGCCGGCGTCGAGGAAGGAGCGGCAGTTTTCGGGCGAGACGCCGCCGACCGCCGTGAAGGGGATGTGCTTCAAGGGCGCACGCAGCGCCTTGATGTACGCGGGCCCGAGGATGCCGGCGGGGAAGAGCTTGACGATGTCGGCGCCGTAGGACCAGGCGTCTGCCGCCTCAGAGGGCGTGAACGCGCCGGGGATGCTCACAAGGCCCTGCGCCTTCGTCTCGCGGATGACGGCTTCGGAGACATTGGGAGAGATGATGTACTGCGCGCCGGCCTCTTTGGCAAGGCGCACCTGCTCGACCGTCATTACGGTGCCGGCGCCGATCGCGGCGGTGTCGCCGAAGGTCTCGCGCAGAAGGCGGATCGAGCGCAGCGTATCCTGCTGCTTTTCAGCGCTCGACTGGTCGAAGGTGACCTCGACGCAGCGCACGCCGCCGTCGATCATCGCCTGTACGAGCGAGGCCATTTTGTCGCTCCCGATCCCGCGCACGATCGCAATGATCTTGTGCTCCCGAATGAAGCCTAAGATGTCCTGATCCATGATCAATTCCTCCATCCCAAAATATGCTCCGGAAAACCGGCCCTGTCTGCTTCTTATTCTACTCAGCCGCCGACGGAAATGCAAGGAGAAAATGCAATCGTTTGCTTTTGCGGAATCAGCAAACATTCCGGACTGTTTCGCACGGAAAACAGGAACAATTTCCCGAAATCCGATCTTTTTCGCGTTTTTTTCTTGCCTTTTTCGAAAAACTCCATCATAATGGGGAGCGGAAGTTCCGACTACAAGCGCGGAATGCAATTTCATTCTCATTTCGGAGGTATGCAAAGATGGAACGCAAGGGCCTTTTACAGGGCATGAAGGTGCTCGACCTCTCCCGCGTGCTGGCTGCTCCCTACTGCGGCATGATGCTCGCGGACATGGGCGCGGACGTGATCAAGATCGAGCGCCCCGGCAAGGGCGACGACTCCCGCGCCAATATGCCGATCGTCAACGGCGAGAGCGCCTACTATATGAACCTGAACCGCAACAAGCGCGGCATCGTCATCAACCTGAAGAACGAAGCGGGCAAGGACCTCTTCCGCCGCATGGTGAAGGACGCCGACGTCGTGCTCGAGAACTACCGTCCCGGCGTTATGGACAAGCTGGGCCTCGGCTATGAGGAGCTCAAGAAGATCAACCCCGGGATCATCTACGCCTCCGTCTCCGGCTTCGGCCACTACGGCCCCTACTCCCAGCGCCCCGGCTACGACGTGATCGGTCAGGCGATGAGCGGCCTCATGAGCACGACCGGCTGGCCCGACAGCGCTCCGACCCGCACCGGCACCGCGATCTCCGACGTCATGGGCGGCGTGAGCTGCTGCGTCGGCATCCTGGCCGCCTATGTCAACAAGCTCAAGACCGGCGAGGGCGAGAAGGTCGACGTCGCGCTCGTGGACTCCATGGTCTCCTCGCTCGAGATCATCAACATGATCTACCTGTGCACCGGCCGCGTGCCCCAGCGCATCGGCAACCGCTACGAGGCGCTCTTCCCCTATGACTCCTTCCAGGCCAAGGACGGCATGCTCGTCATCGGCGCCGGCAACGACAAGCTCTTCGCCGCGCTCGCGAACCTCATGGGCCGCCCCGACCTCATCGAGGATCCCCGCTTCGTCCACAACAACGACCGCGTCAAGAACCACGCCGAGCTCAAGCCGATCATCGAGGACTGGCTCAAGGACTGGAACGTCGACGACGCCGTCGACGCGATGCTTGCCGCGGGCTGCCCCGCCGGCCCGATCAACACGATCGACCGCGTCGTCAACGACCCGCACATCGCCGGCGCGCGCGAGATGTTCGTCGACGTGGAGCACCCGGTCGCCGGCAAGATGAAGATCACCGGCAACCAGATCAAGCTCACCAACCACAAGATCGACACCTTCACCCCCGCGCCGCTCCTCGGCCAGCACACCGTCGAGGTGCTGATGGAGAAGCTCGGCATGACCCGCGAGGAGGCCGAAGCCACTGCCGCCTCCGACGCCTGCATGGGCATCGCGAAGTAAATACCGCGCAGCAGACCAGCCATCCCGGAGACGACCGTCCCCGGGATGGTTTTTTCGGCAAATCCCCTCTTGACAGAAACGTTTTGGCTTGTTAATATAATAAAACCCTGAATGGGCAAAAGTTCATAGCGTGATGATCGGAAAGAGTAGCGGATCGTCCTGCGCTCAGAGAGGCTGCGTCAAGTCAGGCTGAAAGCGCGGCTGCGGGGGAGTTCGTGAAGTGCGTCCGTGAGCGCGGGGGATATCCAGACGCCCCCCGTCCGCCCCGCGTCAGGGGGCCGCCGTCGCCCTGCCGCCCGTTCAGCGAGCAGCCGCCGCGGCACAAGTGATAAAAGAGAGTGGAACCGCGATTCGTCGCCTCTCGTACCCGATACGGTACGAGGGGCGTTTTTTCGTGCCGGTCACATTTTTACAATTACAATAAGGAGCCTTTCCGAACATGAAAACCCGCGTTACCCGCCTGGGCGGGCTGCTCGCCGCCTACCAGCGCCGCGACCCCGCCGCCCGCAGCAAGCTCGAGATCTTTCTTCTCTACCCCGGCGTCCACGCCGTCATCTACCACCGCATCGCGCACTGGCTGCTCGAGCACAAGCTCCGCTTTCTGGCCCGCGCGGTCTCGCAGTGGGCGCGGTTCTGGACCGGCATCGAGATCCACCCCGGCGCGAAGATCGGCCGGCGCCTCGTGATCGACCACGGCATGGGCATCGTCATCGGCGAGACCGCCGAGATCGGCGACGACTGCCTTTTGTATCAGGGCGTCACGCTCGGCGGCACCGGCAAGGATCAGGGCAAGCGCCACCCGACGCTCGGCAACAATGTGCTCGTCGGCTCGGGCGCCAAGGTGCTCGGCCCCTTCCGCGTCGGCGACAACAGCCGCATCGCGGCCGGCGCGGTCGTCCTGCGCGAGGTCCCCGACAACTGCACCGCCGTCGGCGTGCCGGCGCATGTGGTGCGTCTGCAGGGCAGGCCCGTCTTCTTTGCCGACGATGTCGACCAGATCAGCGTCGAGGACCCGGTCATGCTCGAGCTCCGCGAGCTCCGCAGCCGCGTCAAGCGCCTTGAGGAAAAGGAGCACCTGCAAAACGAGAAGCCGGATTTCTACCTGGAGCGCATCGACGAATACGACTTGCCGGAATATATTATATAAATAATACAGTCAGTAATCACGAAAGGATGTTTCCCCATGTATCTCTATAACTCCGCGACGCATAAGAAAGAGGAATTCAAGACCCACACCCCCGGACATGTCGAGATGTACACCTGCGGGCCGACCGTGTACCACTTTGCGCACATCGGCAATCTGCGCTCCTACATCATGGAGGACGTGCTTGAAAAGTACCTGCGCTATGCCGGCTACGACGTCAACCGCGTCATGAACATCACCGACGTCGGCCACCTCGTCTCCGACGCCGACGAGGGCGAGGACAAGATGCTCAAGGGTGCCCGCCGCGAGCACAAGACCGTCATGGAGATCGCGCAGTTCTACACCGACGCGTTCTTCTCCGACTGCGAAAAGCTCCACATCAAGCGCCCCGACGTCGTCCAGCCCGCGACCGGCTGCATTCCGGAATATATCCGGATCATCGAGGGGCTCATGGAAAAGGGCTATGCCTATTTTGCCGGCGGCAACGTGTATTTCGACTCCTCAAAGCTCGACAGGTATTACATCTTCAACGACCATGACGAGGAGGATCTCGCCGTCGGCGTGCGCGAGGGCGTCGAGGAGGACACGAACAAGCGCAACAAGAACGACTTCGTGCTCTGGTTCACGAAATCCAAGTTCGAGGATCAGGCGCTCAAGTGGGACTCCCCCTGGGGCGTCGGCTATCCCGGCTGGCACATCGAGTGCTCCGGCATCTCTTTAAAATACAACGGCGAGTATCTCGACCTGCACTGCGGCGGCGTCGACAACGCCTTCCCGCACCACACCAACGAGATCGCGCAGTCCGAGAGCTACATCGGCCACCCCTGGTGCACGCACTGGTTCCATGTGCATCACCTGAACACCGCGAGCGGCAAGATGAGCAAGTCCAAGGGCGAATTTTTGACCGTGTCGCTGCTCGAAGAGAAGGGCTACGACCCGATGGCCTACCGCTTCTTCTGCCTGCAGAGCCACTACCGCAAGGCGCTCGTCTTCTCCTGGGAGAACCTCGACAACGCCTACGGCGCCTATAAAAAGCTGATCGCCCGCATCGCGGCGCTCAAGCCGGAGGACGGCGCGGTCGACGAGGCGGTCGTGAAGGCGCATCACGACAAGTTCGTCCAGCAGGTCGGAAACGACCTCAACACCTCCATGGCCGTCACCGCGCTCTACGACGCGCTCAAGGAGAAGACCAACGACGCGACGCGCCTCGCGATCCTGGCGGACCACGATGCCGTTCTCTCGCTGGGCCTTCTGGAGCACGCGGCGGCCAAACGCGCCGAGGACGCGAAGGCCAAAACGGCCGAGACCGCCGACGGCTTCACCGTGACCGGCGAGGGCGACGCTGCGATCGACGCGCTCGTGCTGCAGCGCCTCGAGGCGAAGAAGGCCAGGGACTTTGCGACCGCCGACCGCATCCGCGACGAGCTCAAGGCGCAGGGCGTCGAGGTGACCGACATCAAGGGCGGCGCGATCTGGAAGCGGGTGACGGCATGAGCTATGCCGATCGGGTCTTTATCCAAAACGTGACCGAGATCCTGGAGCATGGCGTCTCCGACGAGGATCAGTCTGTCCGCCCCCGCTGGGAGGACGGGACGCCCGCCCATACGCTCTCGACCTTCGGCGTCGTGAACCGCTATGATCTATCTAAAGAATTCCCGATCATGACGCTGCGGCGGACCTACTGGAAGTCCGCCTGGGACGAGGTCGCCTGGATCTGGCAGAAGAAGTCGAACCGCGTTTCGGAGCTCTCGAGCCATGTCTGGGACGCCTGGGCCGATGAGAACGGCACGATCGGCAAGGCCTACGGCTACCAGATGGGCGTGAAGCACCACTACCCGCAGGGCGACATGGATCAGGTGGACCGCGTACTCTGGCAACTGAAAAACGAGCCCGCCTCGCGCCGTATTCTCACGAATCTCTACAACCACCA
>CAMNAE010000119.1 GCA_946530565.1 uncultured Oscillibacter sp. | reverse complement strand
GGCAAGCGTCATGCGCTGCGTCTCCTCGTGGAGCTTGGTGAGCTCACGGCAGAGCGCGATGCGCCGCTCGGGGCCGAAGGCCTCAAGGAGGTCAGATAGCGTCCGCCGGAGCTTATGCGGCGCCTCGTGGAAGATCATCGTGCGCCGTTCACCCTTCAATGAGTCCAGATGCTCTTTTCGCTGCCCGCGATTCACCGAGAGAAAGCCCTCGAAGGTGAAGCGCCCGGTCGGAAGGCCGCTGACGGCAAGCGCGTTGACGGCCGCACAGCAGCCGGGGATCGCGATGACCTCAACTGCCTGTTCAGCGCAGAGCTTCACGAGCTCCTCGCCGGGGTCCGAGATCGCGGGCGTGCCGGCGTCGGTCACGAGTGCGCAGGTCTCGCCGGAGAGCAGACGGTTCAGGATGGCCGGACCCGCGAGCGCGTGGTTGTGCTCATGGTAGCTCACGAGCTCGCGGCGGATGTCGAAATGCGTCAGGAGCTTGCGCGTCACGCGCGTATCCTCGGCCGCGATGAAGTCGGCTGTGCGCAGCTTCTCAAGCGCGCGGGGGGACAGGTCGCTGAGATTCCCGATCGGGGTCGCGACGAGATAGAGAGTTCCGCTCAAGGGGATGCCTCCTTTATGATTCGCTTCGAAAATAGGCGCGGCGGTAAACGTCCGTTTCGCTCCCGTCCGCATTTTTGAGCGTGAGATCGCGGAGTTTCAGTCCGCTCTTTCCGCCGCGCACGGCGTCGATGAGGATGAGGCTTGGATCGGCGCCCGGCCGTGCGCGCACGAGCGCGAGCTCCTTGGGCTCCAGGCGATCAGCGCGCAGGGCGCAGATGAGATCCGCGAGCCGCTCAGGTCTGTGGACCAGATAAAAATGCCCGCCCCAGCGCAGCGCCCGCGCCGCCGCGGCCGAGAGCGTCTCGGGCGTGCACTTCCCCTCGCCGCGGCTTAACTGCCGCGCACCGGTCGCGGCGGCCTTTCCGGAGCCTGCCGGGAAGTACGGCGGGTTCGAGAGGCACAGGTCAAAAGCACCCGCGGGGATGAGCGTATCAGCCTCCGCGATGTCGCCGAGGATCGTTTTGAGCCGATCTTCAAGACCGTTTTTCGCGGCGGTCTCGTCGGCTTTTTCCACGGCTTCGGGCCGCAGCTCGATCCCGGCCACATGGAGCGTCGGCTCCCGCTGCAAAAGCAAGAGTCCCAGAAGGCCGCTCCCGCTCCCGAGGTCGAGCACGCTTTGCCCGCGTTTGATGCGCGCGAAGGCGGCGAGAACAAAGCTGTCGGTCCCGGCCGGAAAGCCCGCGCCTTCAGGATCAAAGACGAAGCCGCCGGGCTTTAAGGCCTCCCAGGCGCTCACGGCTCCGCCTCCTCTTCGATATAGGGCCGGACGGCAAATAGCCGGGATGGCAGGGACTCGGCAAGGTCGGGGAAGAGCAGGGCATAGCGCTCGTTTGCGCGCTGCTCTTTTTCAAAAAGCGCCCGTGCAGGGATGCTGAGCGACTTTGCATCGGCGGTCTTGCTGAGGATCGGGACAGCGGCGCGGGAGCGCATTTCACTGAGCAGTGCCCGCCCGCGCTTCGATGCCGCGAGCAGCCGGAGGTATGGGATCCCATCCGGAAGGTCTGAAGGCTCCAGACCGAGGCAGGCCCAGGCGAGAAGACGCCGGATGCGTGCGCGCGGATAGCGCCGCGTCGCTGCGCGGTCCAGAAAATCGGAGACGGAGCTGCAGGCGCGGGCAGCGGCATGGAGCCGGTGGGAAAGCCCCTCGCCTCCGGCGCCCAGACGCGCGAAGTCCGCCTCGCGCATGCCGCGCAGAACCGCAAGACAGAAACGCTCGCCGGCGTCTCCCAGCCGGACCGGCGCGCGGCCGGCGCGCTCCTCGCGTGCAAAAACTTCCGCCATCGCGGGCGCCATCAGCGCGCAGGCTTGTTCGTGATCTCCCACGGCAAGAAGTGTGCGGATCAGGCTCGACGAGGGCGCGTCGGCCGCAGGATCCATCTCCCGGTGCCCGGCGCCCTCGCGCTTCAGCGTGAGGGGCGTCAGCGCGATCCCCGCTTTATTCAGCGCCTTTAAATACGAGAAGCCCAGCGCGTTGTTCGCGCACTTCAAAAGTTCCGCGTCCGGACCGGCCAGTGCCTTCAGGGCGGCCTCGTGCGCGGCGGCATAGGAGCGCCCGCCGCTTTTGAGCGCGGCACGCAGCTGCGTGTCGAAGCCCGGCATGCAGGCAGCGTCCGCGAGCGTTTGGAGCCGCGCAAGGTCGCCGCACTCACTGCCGAAGGCCAGGTGCGTGCACACGCCGGTCGCGGCGAGCGCCCTGACGCCGCCCGCGGCGAAGCCCTCGGCGGAGGAGAGCGCGAAGGGCAGGGGCAGCTCGAGCACGAGGTCCGCGCCGCTGCGAACGGCGGCCTCCGCCCGCGCGAAGCGGTCCATGACCGCGGGGCCGCCGCGCTGCGTGAAGTTCCCGCTCATGGCGATCACGATACCGCTCCCGGCACCCAGGCGCTCGCGCGCCTCGGCAAAGAGCCGGCAGTGCCCGGCGTGCAGAGGGTCGAATTCCGCTATGATCCCGCAGACCGCCATGCTCGCACCTCCTTCGCCGCTACGTACGGACGTATGTTTTCAAACTACTTTAACACAAAGTGCCGCCCATTTCCACCGGCAGAGACAAAAATGTTCCCGAATGGTCAAATATGCTTGCATTGCTTCGTCAATTCGCTTATAATGACGATGGGAAATGCTTTCCGTTTTGTTGAAGAAAGGCAAATGCGTCTTTTTGTCGTGTTTCAGGAGAAAGGGTGATACACATGAATGCGCCTCCGGCCGTAGAGCTCCGGCACATCACCAAGCGCTTCGGCAGCAAGGTCGTCGCGAACGATCACGTCGACCTTGAGATCCGCCGTGGCGAGATATTGTCGCTGCTCGGCGAAAACGGCAGCGGCAAGACCACGCTGATGAACATGCTCGCCGGCATTTACTTCCCTGATGAGGGCGAGATCCTGATCGACGGCGAGCCGGTCACGATCGCCTCGCCCGCCGACGCGTTCAGTTTCGGCATCGGCATGATCCACCAGCACTTCAAGCTCGTCGACGTCTTCACCGCGGCCGAGAATGTGACGCTTGGCATGCACGAAGAGGGCTATGACTTAAAGGCCGTCGCCGCGCGCATCCGCGAGATCTGCGACAAGTACGGCTTTGTGATCGACCCGCAGAAAAAGGTCTATGACATGTCCGTGTCCGAAAAGCAGACCGTCGAGATCATCAAGGTGCTCTACCGCGGCGCCGACATACTGATCCTCGACGAGCCGACCGCGGTCCTGACCCCGCAGGAGACCGACCGGCTCTTCAGCGTCATGCGCAACATGAAGGCCGACAACAAGGCCATGATCATCATCACGCACAAGCTCCACGAGGTCATGGACGTCTCCGACCGCGTGGCGGTGCTGCGCAAGGGCAAGTACATCGGCGATGTCCGGACGAAGGACACGAACCCGCAGAAGCTCACCGACATGATGGTCGGTCACGCGGTCACGCTGAACATCGACCGGCCGCTCCCCGTCGACCCGACGCCCCGGCTCGAGGTCAAAAACCTCACGGTCTTCGACGCGCTGGGCGTCAAGAGGCTCGACAATGTCTCCTTCACCGCCAACGGCGGCGAGATCCTCGGCATCGCCGGCATCGCGGGCTCCGGGCAGAAGGAGCTGCTGGAGGCGATCGCGGGTCTGCAGCCGATCCAACCGGGCGCCTCGATCGTCTTCCACGGGCTCAAGGGCGATGTCGCAAGCGAGGAGCTCGTCGGCAAGACCCCGCTGCAGATCAAGCGCGCGGGCGTGCACCTCGCCTTCGTGCCCGAGGATCGGCTCGGCATGGGTCTCGTCGGCTCGATGGGCATGACCGACAACATGCTGCTTCGCTCGTACCGCAGCGGCCGCGGCTTCTTCGCCGACCGCAAGACGCCCAAAAAGCTCGCCGAGGAGGTCAAGGAAAAGCTCGAGGTCGTGACGCCGAGCATCACCTTCCCGGTGCGGCGGCTCTCGGGCGGCAATGTGCAGAAGGTCCTCGTCGGGCGCGAGATCGCGCAGAACCCCTCGGTTTTGATGACGGCCTACGCCGTGCGCGGCCTCGATATCAACACCTCGTATACGATCTATAACCTCCTCACCGAGCAGAAGCAGAAGAACGTCGCGGTCATCTATGTCGGCGAGGATCTGGACGTCCTGCTTGAGCTCTGCGACCGCATCCTCGTGCTCTGCGGCGGCCAGGTCAGCGGCATCGTCGACGGCCGCACGACCACCAAGGAAGAGGTCGGCATCCTCATGACCCGCTTCAGAAAGGAGGGCGCTGCCGTATGAAAGAGCACAAGAGCGGCCATGAGCCGCTGCTGCGCATCGTCAAGCGCGACGGCATTTCCCGCGGCAAGGCCTACGCGATCCGCATCGCGGCGGTGCTGATCTCGCTGCTCGTGAGCGGTATCTTCATCTTCGCCGTCACGAAGCTCAACCCCGCGGCGGTCTATCAGGCGATGTTCGACGGCGCCTTCGGCACGAAGCGGCGCGTGTGGGTCACGATCCGCGATACGATGATGCTTCTGTGCATCGCGGTCGGCCTCGCCCCCGCGTTCAAAATGCGCTTCTGGAACATCGGCGCCGAGGGTCAGGTGCTGATCGGCGGCATACTGACCGCTGGCATCATGCGGGCCATGGGCAATACGATGTCGACGCCCCTGCTCCTGATCGTCATGGCCTGCGCGAGCCTCATCTGCGGCGCGGTCTGGGGCATGATCCCCGGCGCGTTCAAGGCGATCTGGAACACGAACGAGACGCTCTTCACCCTGATGATGAACTATGTGGCCATTCAGCTCACGAGCTACTGCGTGGCCCTGTGGGAAAACCCCTTCGGCTCGAACACCGTCGGCGTCATCAACCAGAAAACGCAGGCGGGCTGGTTCCCGGCGCTCTTCGGCCAGACCTACGGGCTCAACGTGCTTCTGGTGCTGCTTTTGGCCGTGGGCATGTATGTGTACCTGAAATACTCCAAGCAGGGCTTTGAGATCGCGGTCGTCGGCGACAGCGAGAACACCGCCCGCTATGCCGGCATCAGCGTGAAGTGGGTCACGATCCGCACGATGGCGATCTCCGGCGCGATCTGCGGCTTCGCGGGCTTCATCGCGGTCGCGGGCGCCTCGCACACGATCTCGACCTCCACCGCCGGCGGGCGCGGCTTCACGGCGATCATCGTCGCCTGGCTCGCGCAGTTCAACACCTTCGTGATGATCCTCATCTCGCTGCTGCTCGTCTTTCTGCAGAAGGGCGCGATCCAGATCGCCTCGCAGTTCAACCTGAACGACTACGCGAGCGACGTTATCACCGGCATCATCCTCTTCTTCATCCTCGGCTCTGAGTTCTTCATCAACTACCGGCTCGTCGGACACGGAAAGGAGGGCGAGGGCAAATGACACACATTCAGATCGTTCAGCTGCTGCAGTCCTCCATCGTCTTCGGCACGGTCATCATGTTCGGTGCACTCGGTGAGATCCTGACCGAGAAATCCGGCAACCTGAACCTCGGCGTGCCGGGCATCATGTACCTCGGCGGCATCGCGGGCCTTGCGATGAGCTACTTCTACGAGATGAACGCGGCGCACCCGATCGGCATCGTCTCGCTGCTGCTGTCGTTCGCGGCGGCCTTTCTGGCGGCGGCGCTCGGCGGGCTCGTCTACAGCTTTTTAACGATCACGCTGCGCGCGAACCAGAACGTGACCGGCCTTACGATCACGACCTTCGGCAACGGCCTTGCGAACTTCTTCGGCGGCATTCTCAACTCGATGGCCGGCGGCGTGGGCCAGATCTCCGTGAACCTCACGAGCGGCACCTACCGCCTCTCGATCTCGAACCTCACGA
>CAMNAE010000118.1 GCA_946530565.1 uncultured Oscillibacter sp. | reverse complement strand
GGAGGGTCTTACTGGGTCGGCACGCAGGGCCGCTCGCCCTTCGGCAACAGCGGCTGGCACCCCAACGGCATCCGCATCGGCGGAGTCGGCCGCAACCGCACGGCGCTCAGCGTCGCGGGCGAGCGGAAATACCGGGACTTCCGCAGGGACAACACCCTTGACACCCGGCAGTTCCAAATGGCCTTCCGGACGCTGCGTCAGCTCTCGTATCAAAGTGATACCGCAGAGCGCATCTTTGATGTCGACGGCACGATCCGCGCGACCGCAGACAACGCGGGCACGCTCTCGGTGCAGTATATGCCGCCGCGCAAAAACACGGTCAAGCTGCTGCTGTTGATGGACTCCGGCGGGTCTATGTACCACTACGCGAGCCTTTGCAGCATGCTCTTCCAGGCCGCGACCGAGTGCAACCATTTCAAGGAGCTGCACACCTATTATTTCCACAACTGCCCCTACGAGAGCCTCTACTCCGACCCGCGGCTCACTTACGCCAGCGCCGTGCCGACGGAGTGGGTGCTGAACAACTACGATCCCGAGTACCGCGTGCTGATCGTCGGCGACGCCGAGATGAACCAGGGCGAGCTCTGGGGCCGGCTCTATGACTGGCGCGCCCGCCGCTACAGCGAGGAGACCGGTATCAGCTACCTCACGGCGCTGAAAAACCACTTCCCGCATCTCGTGTGGCTCAACCCGGAGCCGAAGCCCGAAACGCTGAACTTCTGGACCGAGACGCATCTGTATCTCGCGGACTTCCTGCCGATGTTCGACCTGACGGTCGACGGACTTGAGACCGCGATGAAGCGGCTCATGGTGTCGCGATGAAGGCGCGGGAGACCGGCCTCGACGCGCTCCGTGGCCTGACCGTCATCAGCATGGTCGCCTACCACGCGGTTTGGGACCTCGTGTATATCTACGGCGTCAACTTACAATGGTACCGGTCGTCTGGCGCGTTTTTATGGCAGCAGAGCATCTGCTGGACGTTTATCCTGCTCTCGGGCTACTGCTTTTCGATGGGGCGAAGGCCTGCGCGGCGCGGACTGACGATCTTCCTCTGCGGCGCTGCCGTCACGCTCGTGACGCTTGTCTTCATGCCGGAGGATCAGATCCTCTTCGGCGTACTGACACTCATCGGCTCTTCGATGCTTCTGATGAGCGTCCTTGGCAGGCCCCTGTCCCGCCTCCCCGCCGCGGCAGGGCTCGCGCTCTTCTTTGCCGTCTTCTGCGGGACGTATCATCTGCAGCTCGGCCGCTTTTTCGGCCTGGCCGTCCCCGCGGGGCTTTACCGTCTGGGGCTTGTCGGCGCCTTTTTCGGCACCCCGCCCGAGGGCTTTTTCTCGACGGATTACTTCCCGCTCCTGCCGTGGTTCGCCCTCTACGTCTGCGGCTTTTACCTGCGGCGGCTCATCACAAAGCCCTTTCTGCAAAAGTGCCCACTGCTGGAGTGGATCGGGCGCCATGCGCTCATCATCTACCTTGCGCACCAGGTCGTGATCTACGGCTTACTGACGCTGTGGAACAGTTTCCTTCGCTGAATCCTTTCTCATGTCCTGTTTTTTCTGCCGCCGGCGCCTGTGCCGGCGGCTTTTTCGTCAGATTCCATAAATCCGCCCCGTCAATTTTTACGTGTCCATGCTTGCTTTTTTTCGTGTTTTTGCCTAAAATAGTTTTGAGCGGAAGGATAGCTGCAACGGAGTGCTGCGCGCACGGGCTTGCCGCCTGTCTGGTTTCGCCACACAGGGTGCCTTGGATCCTTCGGGTCCGGGGCGTTTTTCTTTATATGCACACATTTTGATCTTTCATGATCGTTAAGGAGGGCTAATTATGATCCTGCTTGCAAACGGCCGGCTCATCACGCGAGACCCATGCGGGGTCGGCTACATCGAAAACGGCGGCGTCGTGACCGAGGGCGGACTCATCCGGGAGGTCGGCAGCACGGCGGATTTAAAGGCAAAATACCCCGACGCCGAATTCGTCGACGCGAGGGGCGGCGTCATCATGCCCGGTCTCATCAACGCACACACGCACATCTACTCGGCGCTCGCGCGCGGCCTCTCGATCGACGGCTTCTCCCCCACGAACTTCTATGAGGTCCTCGACGGACAGTGGTGGTACATCGACCGGAATCTCGATCTGGCCGCGACGAAGGCGAGTGCGCAGGCGCTCATCATCGACTGCATCAAGCAAGGCGTCACGACGATCTTCGACCACCACGCGTCGTTCTGTGAGATCCCCGGCTCGCTGATGGAGATCGCCTCTGTCGCGAAGGACTACGGCATGCGCGCGTGTCTGTGCTACGAGGTCAGCGACCGCGACGGTGAGGAGAAATCGCTTCAGTCGGTGCAGGAGAACAAAGACTTCATCGACTACTGCGAGAAGAACCCGTCGGATATGCTCAAGGCGATGTTCGGCGGCCACGCGCTCTTTACGATCTCGGATAAGACCTTCGATCGCATGGTCGAGGCGAACAACGGCCGCGTCGGCTTCCACATCCACGTCTCCGAGGGCATGAACGACGTCTATGACAGTCTTCAGAATTACGGCCGTCGGCCGGTGCAGCGGCTCCACGACCACGGGATCCTGGGCCCGAAGACGATCCTCGGCCATTGCATCCACGTCAATACCGCCGAGATGGATCTGATCAAAGCGACCGACACGATGTGTGTCAACAACCCCGAGAGCAACATGGGCAACGCGGTCGGCATCTCCCCGGTGCTGCAGCTCTACAAGAAGGGCATTCTGCTCGGCATGGGCACCGACGCCTATACGAACGACATGCTCGAGAGCCTCAAGGTCGCGCTCTGCTCGCAGCGGCACAACGCGTGCCTGCCGAACGTCGGCTGGGCCGAGGTCACGGATATGCTCTTCAGGAACAACCCGAAGATCGCGAACCGCTGCTTCGACACCCCGCTTGGCGTTCTGAAGGCCGGCGCCGCGGCCGACGTGATCGTGATGGATTACAAGCCCTTTACGCCCTTTTCCGACGCGAACATCGACGGGCACATGCTCTTCGGCATGACCGGCCGCCAGTGTGAGACGACGATGATCAACGGCAGGATCCTGATGCGCGACCGCGTTTTGACCGGAATCGATGAGGAAGCGGTCAACGCGCACATTCTGGAGGCCTCGAAGCGCCTGTGGGGCCGGCTGAACCACAGGGAGTACTGAGTGTTTCTTGCGAAAAGCAACGGTGAGGAGGAAAGAACATGTCTGAGAGAATGATCCCGATCCCCTTTCGGGAACTGATGCAGTGGATCACGTCGGAGCACGCGCGTTTCGGCTCGGTCTTCGGCGTGCAGAAGCCCTATATCGCAGGCGTCAAGAAGCTCCCGATCTTCGGCGAGACGATCGAGACGCCCTTCGGCCCTGCGGCGGGTCCGAATACACAGCTCGCGCAGAACATCATCGCGGGCTACTACGCCGGCGCGCGCTTCTTTGAGCTCAAGACCGTGCAGAAGATGGACGGCGCCGAGCTCGCCGCCTGCGTCAACCGCCCCTGCATTCTGGCCGAAGACGAGTGCTACAACTGCGAGTGGTCGACCGAGCTCTATGTCCAGGAGGCCTATGAGGAATACGTCAAGGCCTGGTGCGCGCTCAAGATGATGGCGCGGCTCTGGGGTCTCGGCGACGTGAACGGCTTCGTCTTCAACATGTCGGTCGGCTACGACCTTGCGGGCATCCAGGGCGAGAAGGTCGACCGCTTCTTAAACGAGATGATCGACGCCTCGCACACCCCGATCTTCAAGGAGTGCATCCGCGTATTGAAAGAGCTCTTCCCGAACGAGTCCGCCTACATCGACACGATCACGCCGCACATCTCGGGCTCGGTGACCGTCTCGACGCTCCACGGCTGCCCGCCCGACGAGATCGAGCGCATCGCAAGCTACCTGATCGAAAAGAAGCACCTGCACACCTTCGTCAAGTGCAACCCGACGCTCCTCGGCTATGAGAGCGCCCGTGCGATCCTGGACTCCATGGGCTACGACTACATCGCCTTCGACGACCACCACTTCCGCGAGGATCTGCAGTACGCCGACGCCGTGCCGATGTTCCGCCGGCTGCTGGCGCTCGCCAAAGCGCACGGCCTCGAGTTCGGCTTAAAGCTCTCGAACACCTTCCCGGTCGACGTGAAGCAAAAAGAGCTCCCGAGCGAAGAGATGTACATGGCCGGCAAGTCGCTCTTCCCGCTCACGACGCTCATGGCCGCGCGGCTCTCGAAGGAATTCGGCGGGAAGATCCGCATCAGCTACGCCGGCGGCGCCGACGCGCTCAACATCGACCGGCTCTTCAAATGCCATATCTGGCCGATCACGATGGCGACGACGGAATTGAAGCCCGGCGGCTACCAGCGCTTTTTGCAGATCGGCGATAAGCTCGACGCCCTCCCCTTCCATCCCTTCAGCGCTGTCGACGTCGCGGGCATCGAAGCACTCTCGCTCGAGGCGCGCAGGGACGCGCAGCACCTCAAGGCGATCAAGCCGATCCCACGGCGCAAAAGCTATGAAAAGGTCCCGCTGATCGACTGCTTCACCGCGCCCTGCCAGGGCGGCTGCCCGATCCGGCAGGACATTCCGGAATACATCGAGCTCTGCCGCAAGGGGCTCTATCAAGAGGCCCTGACGCTGATCACCCAGAAGAACCCCCTGCCCTTCATCACCGGCACGATCTGCGCGCACCGCTGCATGACGAAGTGCACGCGGAACTTCTATGAGCGCCCGGTACAGATCCGGGAGACGAAGCTCGTCGCGACCGAACGCGGCTATGACGCGCTGCTCAAAAGCATCCGCCCGCCGAAGATGAAATGGGACAAGCGCGTCGCGATCATCGGCGGCGGTCCGACCGGCATGGCGGCGGCGTACTTCATCGCCCGTGCGGGTTATCCTGCGACGATCTTCGAGCGCTCTGACCGCCTGGGCGGCATCGTGCGCCGGGTCATTCCCGCCTGGCGCATCAGCGACGCGGCGATCGACAAGGACATCGGGCTCCTGGAGGCCTACGGCGTTGAGGTGAAGCTCAACACCCCCGCGCCGGGCGTCGCGGAACTCAAGCGCGACGGCTACACGCATATCTTCTACGCGGTCGGCGCGTGGAAGGCCGGGAAGCTCGACATCCCCGGCCGCGTCGTACCGGTCATCGCCTGGCTCGAGGCCTTAAAGCGCGGCGACACGGTCCCGCTCGGGCATGTCGCGGTCGTCGGCGCGGGCAATACCGCGATGGACGCGGCCCGCGCCGCGCTCCGGGCGGGCGCAGAGAGCGCGACGATCGTCTACCGCCGCACGAAGAAGTACATGCCCGCCGACGCCGAGGAGCTCGAGCTCGCGCTCGCGGACGGTGTTGCCTTCCTCGAGCTCGCCGCCCCGATCGAGCAGAAGGACGGTACGCTCCTCTGCCGCAAAATGAAACTCGGCGAGCCTGACGCGAGCGGACGCCGCAGCCCGGTCGAGACAGACGAGACGATCTCGATCCCCTGCGACACCGTGATCTCCGCCGTCGGCGAGCGCGTGGAGAGCGGCATCTTCACCGAAAACGGCATCGAGGTCGACGCGAAGGGCATCCCCGCGTTCCGGACGAACATCGAAAACGTCTACGTCGGCGGCGACGCGATGCGCGGGCCCGCGACGGTCGTCGAGGGCATCGCCGACGCGGCCGCCTTCGCAGAGGCCGTCATCGGAAAGCCCTGGGAGTACGAGATCCCCGCCGCGGCGTACCCGACAGCCGAGGAGGCCGGCGCGCGCAAGGGCATGCTGCGCCTTGCCGCCAAATGCGAGGGCGAGCGCTGCCTTGCCTGCGACACCGTGTGCGAGACCTGCGCGACCGTCTGCCCGAACCGCGCGAACGTCGTGATCCGTCTGCCCGACGGCCGGCGGCAGATCCTGCACGTCGACC
>CAMNAE010000117.1 GCA_946530565.1 uncultured Oscillibacter sp. | reverse complement strand
TGCACATCAAGCGCCTGCGCGAGAAGATCGAAAACGTCTCCCCGGAGTGGAGCCTCAAGACCGTCTGGGGCGTCGGCTACAAATTCGAAGTGGCCGGCGCGCCGGAGAGCGGGCAGTAAAGATCTGCGACGATCCTTCAGGCGGCTTCGTGTTCGGTCATTCCGGGGAGGCCGCAGGCCGACGTGGGGATCCGGTTTCTTTAAAGGGAGAGCCGGATCTCCGCGGCTCTTGTGTGGCCGCGCAATGAAGCCGTGCTCAGGCTTCCTGTTATTCGCCGGAGCCTCAAGCGGAGCTTGATGTTTTTTCGCGATAATCAAGCCCCGCTTCCTTGTTTTCGGCGGCCTCATCTGCTATGCTCTTTGCTGTGGGCGGGCGCTATGAAGGCGAACCGCCCGCGTGATGCGGATTAAAAAACTTCATATCGCCATAAAGAGTGCGCGAGGGACAAGCCCGCTGACCGCACGGCAGCCTGCTTCCGAAAGCTTAAGGAAGTAAGGTGCCAAAGCTTGATGCCGCTGCAGCGGCAGACGATGGCAAGCGCTCAAAGCCTCTTTGTGGTCCTGCCCATGAAGGGGCTCTGTTTTTTGAGCGTGGATCGAGCGGAAAGGAGCGTGCACATGGAGCTTTTGAACAACAAACATTCCTTTGCCGTCTGCGGCAGGGTCGATCTTGGGGAGATCTATGAGGAGTGGCGAAAAGAGACGGGGCTCCCGGATTATGAGGAGCCGAAGGACGGCTGGACGCTCAGGCACGGCTATGCGTTTGAAAACGGCATGAGCGCGCTTCTGTTTGAAAATGCGCCCGGCGGCGAAACGACATTTTACAGAGTGCTGTTTTACGGCGGAGAGGGGGAGACCTTCCACCGGATCAAAAAGGTTCGTTTCCGCGAGCAGGAGGGCTTTCGGGTCCAGGCGATCGGGATCGACCGGGCGCTCACGACGCTGTTCATCCGCCGCGCGAGCGACGCAGTGGCGCGGGATCTGCGCGCCTGCGGCATCGGAGACAAAGACGCCGTCATCGACGATCTTGAAAAGCTGAAGGACGTGCTCATGCAGCAGTGCACGCGGCGCTTCGTACTGTGCGACGGGACCAAAGTGCTCTTTGCGAGCGCGCCGGACTTCATGCGTCTTTCGGCGGTGGAGGGCGACACGTTTGACATCCTGTACGAGGGCGGGGAGGAGCAGGCCGACGATGAAGATGAGGATGACGATGATCCCGACCTCGACATGAATGAGGACGACGAGATCGACGGTGAGGGAGAGAACGACGACACCGGCTGCCGCGCGGAGGTGAAGAAGCCAGACAAGAGTAAAAAGACAGCCATGGCGGAGCTGCGGGAGATGATCGGCCTTGAAGGCATCAAGCGCCAGGTCGACGAGATCGTTGCCTTTGCAAAGCTTCAGAAGGTGGCAAAACAGCACGGCAGGAAGCTCGGCGGGGTCAATCTGAACCTGACCTTCCTCGGGAATCCGGGGACGGCAAAGACGACCGTCGCGCGGATCTTCGCGCGGATTATGAAAGAGAACGGCGTTCTGAGCAAGGGCGGACTGATGGAAGTGGGGCGCGCGGATCTGGTCGCCAAGTACCTCGGACAGACGGCGATCAAGGTGAAAGAGGTGTTCAAGAAGGCAAAGGGCAACGTGCTCTTCATCGACGAGGCGTATTCCCTGATCGACAACTGCGAAAACGAGTACGGCGACGAGGCGATCGCGACGATCGTTCAGGAGATGGAGAACCGGCGCGACGACATGATCGTGATCTTCGCGGGGTATCCGGACAAGATGGAATCGTTCCTCGCCCGGAATCCGGGGCTCCGCTCGCGCGTGCCGTTCACGGTCAGTTTTCCGGATTACGACGCCGACGAGCTGACCGCGATCGCAAAGAGCGAGGCGGCGCGCCGGGGCTATGCGCTGACGGACGCGGCGGAGCGGAAGGTCCGCCGGCTCAGTGAGAGGGCGATGAGGACTGCGGAGTTCGGAAACGGCCGCTTTTCGCGGAACCTTGTCGAGGCGGCGATGATGCGCGCCGCCGTGCGCGTGATGAACGAAAGCGCCGCCAAGCCGGACCTGCGGGCGCTCTTCCGCCTGGAGGAGAGCGACTTCGCGCTGCCGGACAACCTGAAACAAAGCGAGCCCGCCGCAAGGCCGATCGGCTTCCGCGCGGCCTGACGCGGGGGAGGCCGCGGGAACCGCCGCCGCGCGGCGCATGCGCAGGATCGAAAGACATGAAAAGAGCCCGGCAGAGAGTTTGCTCCCTGCCGGGCTCAGTCGTCATTGGGGCTCGCGCATTTCTCCTCTCAGCCGATCCGCATTGCCGTCTGGATCACGGAGCGCATCTGGCAGGTGAGGAGCCACGCGGCGTTGTTGTATTCGGGGATCTGCTTCAAAACGGCAAAGAGAGCGGGATAATAACGCTCCGTCTCGGCGATATACTCCCGAATCTTGGAGGGCGAAAAGCCGAAGGCCATGCAGCTGAGGTTGTTGCAGCGGTCGATGCACTTGACGAGGCAGGCCTTCGGGTTCTCGGCGATCGCGGCGTAATACGCCTCTTCGGAATACGCGCCCTTCGGCTTCGTCAAAAGCCCTGCGATCGTCCGCGCCTCTTCGCAGACCGGCAGGTCGCCGGGCGCGACGCCGGAGTCCTCCGAAACATCGTGCAGGAGGATCGCCGCGATCAGGGTGTCATCGTTCAGACCGAGCGCGAGCGCTTGGCAGGCCATATTCAGCGGATGGTTGATATACGGCACTTTGTCGGGCCCTTTTCGCGTCTGTCCGGCGTGCTTTGCCTTGGCGAAAGACAGCGCCCGCAGCGATTCCGGCTATACGCCGCTGATGAACCGGCCCTTCAGAAAGGGCGACATGTGGACCTCGTTGAAGTGTCTGCCGATCCTGTTTTTGCTCCCGGTGTCGGGAGAGGTCAGGCCGAGCAGCTCGTCCAGCCGTTCAAGGTGTTCTCTTCCGGGGCTGTAGCTGTCTTGCTCCCACTTGCTGACGGCCTCCGTGCTCACGCCGACGGCTTCGGCAAGCTCCGCCTGCGTCATCCCGCGCTCCGTTCTCCTCTGCCGGATCCGCTCTCCTGTCGTCAAGTCTTTCACGCTCCTTTGTCATCGAAAGCCTCGCGGCGGCCCGGGCCGGCTTCGCTCAGTTGCTCCAGGCGTCGCCCAGGGGGATCATTTCGGCTTCGTCGATCAGGAACAGGCTGTACTCGGCGCCGGAGCCGCCCATGGTGAACGTGCCCGCGGCAGCGGCGTCGACGACCTGAATGTCTGTCATCATGCCGTCCTCATAGCGTACGGCAATCATCAGCGCGTCCTCCGGGACAGGACTGATGCTGTAGTGCAGCGTATCGCCGTCGTCGCGCCCGTTGATGATCGCGGACACGGGCGGAAGCTTCGGGATCGGGCGCGTTTCGCTCTCGTGGCAGCGGCTGCAGACGTGCTCCTCGATGCCGTCGGCTGCCGCGGTCGCAGGCTTGATCACGGTCCATGCGCCCCAGTCGTGCCCGAGCGCCGCGATCGGCTGCGGCGTGCTGCTGAGCACCTTTGAGCAGTGCGCGCAGCGCACGACGAGCTCGTAAGAGCCGTTCTCCGTACAGGTCGGGGGGATCATGTTCTCCTGCGTCTGCGCGCCGGGAACGTGGCTGAGCGCGGGGAGAGACCCGACCGCCGTCTGCTCTTCGAAGATCGGGCTCACGAAAACGGCGCTCCAGGCCGCAAGACCGGGAGCCTCGCAGGTCGCCAGGCTCCGGATCTCGTAGGTCGTGCTGACCCGCTCGCTTGTCGTGTGGCTCGGATCCCTTGTGCAGACGGCCGACGCCGTGCAGGTCGAATGATCCGCGGACCAGGTATAGGAGACGTCGCTCCAGATGTGGCCGAGATGCGCGATCGGCTCCTCGAAGGTCTCATGACAGCGCGAGCATGTGTGGACCCGGACGCCGTCGTCCTCACAGGTCGGATCGGCGGCGACATACCCGTCGTCCCAGTCGTGTCCGAGGGCCTTCGCGCCCTCCACCGTCAGGGTCTGCGCTGCGAACGCGGGATTGGAAAAGCTGTCGCTCGCGTACTCGTTCCATTCGCTGTACTCGCAGGTCGTTTCGCTGTGTGCCGAGAGGCCGGCGCTCACCGTTTCCGTTTCGACATGGCTCGGTTCGGTGCCGCAGACGCGTGTCGCCGTGACGCTGCTGTGATCGCTCGCCCATTCGTACTCCACCGCGCCCCAGGCATGTCCGGAAGAGGGGAGGACGGTGAACGTGCGTTCAAGAACTTCGTGGCATTCGGTGCAGTAGATCACCAGATCGCAGGAGCCGTCCGCCGTGCAGGTCGCCGGCACTTCATGTTCGCGGACCGGCTCGCCGGGCACATGTCCCGCGGCGTGTACCGTATAGTACTCAACGCTGAAAACGGACGAGAAATCGCCTTTGTAATCGATGTAGAACCACTGTCCGCAGATGGGGCACTCATAGTGATCCATGCAGCCGTCCGTCGTGCAGGTCGCGGGCGCCTCCGGATGATGGACCAGCGTTTCTGCGTTGTGCAGATGCCCGCCGGACTCGACCGGCTTCATGGTGAAGCGCACGGAAACATAGATCTCGCCGGTCGGCATCGTGAAGCGCTTCGTGCCGCCGATGCTCATCGTGCCCGCGCGGATCCAGTCGCTGCCCCAAACCTCATAGCCGGTCACGGAACCGGCGGCAGGCACGATGTTCACAACATCGATGACCGTTCCCGGATGCGCGAGATAGGTCTCGTCATTGAGCTTCCTGACGCCCTCACCGGCCAGTTCCGCAGAGCCGTAGCCGCTTCCGTCGCAACTCAGGTGGATCTCGTAGAGCGAGTTGTCCTTCCAGCCGGCGTAGAGCGTCGTGTCGTTCAACAGAGGTTTCGTAAAATCGTAGAGATAGTAGGACGAAGCCGTATCCGCGGCGATCTTGGTCGTATACCAGCCGGTGAACGTCCAGCCGTCTTCCGAAGGAGACGCAGGCGGGCCCGCCGGAACCGTCCTCCACTCGACCTGCATGGGCTCGACGGGCGTGCCGTGGCCGTTCATGATGAACCGGATGGTCCGCGTGGGAACGTTTTCCCAGATGGCCGTAAAGACTTTGTCGCCCTCGATGTAAAGGCTCTGTCCGGGGAACTTGTAGTTCGTTTCGCCGGAGACCGCCCAGTATTTGAAGCGCTTGCCCTCCGGCGCCTTGAATCCGCACTCCGGCACGGTGTAATTCTCGCGCTGCATGACGGTCTTCGGCGTCATCGCGCCGGTGCCGCCGCCCGCGTCGAACGTCAGGGTGCAGATCTTCGTCCACTTCGCCCAGAGCACGAGGCTCCTCTTGACGGGCGCTGAGAAATCGTATTCCGCGCCGTCGATGTACCAGCCGCCGAAGATGTAGCCGCCCTGAACGGGGTCATCCGGGCGGACGGCCTTGCCGCCGTATTCGATCCTCTGCGCCGGCGGCTGCGTGCCGATGTTCTGATTCTGGAAGTAGACCGTATAGACGGGGATGTCCCACTTGGCGTAGAGCTTGATCGGCTCCGTCACCGGGGTCCCAAAATCGTAGATGTGCGTGTATTCAGGATCCAGATACCAGCCCTTGAAGACGCCGCCCTCGCGCACGGGCTCCGTCGGCGCGCTGATCGTGTCGCGATACGATACGGCCATCGGCGGCGGATTGGGCGTGCCGCCGCAGGCGTCGTATTCCACGCGGTAGTAGTTGATGTTCCACTTGGCGTAGAGCGTCAGCGCCTCCGTGACGGGCGTTTCGAAATCATAGCGCTGGGTAAAGGCTTCGTCGCTGTACCAGCCGCCGAACGTGTAGCCTGTGACGCTGGACGCCAGGATCGGCTCGCTCGCGCACTTGCCGTCGACGACGATCTGATCCGGGATCGACCAGCCGTATTCGTTCTGCACGAATCT
>CAMNAE010000116.1 GCA_946530565.1 uncultured Oscillibacter sp. | reverse complement strand
CCGGCGTCTCCTCCGCAGCGGCGGACACCGGCGTCTCAGCAGCGGCGGGCGAGGCCGCCTCAGTCTCGGGCACGTTTTCAGCCGTCTCGGCCTGGGGCAGGCGCTCCGGCTCCTGCGCGTCGTCCGGGGCAGGGCTCTCCGCGGCCGGTGCGGGGACTGCCGAAGTCGTCTCGACCGGAGAAGCTTCGGATGCAGATTTCAGCTCCTGCGTCTTCTGGCCACGGCCTCTGCGCCGGCGTGAGGAGCGCTTCTTCACGCTCTGGACGATGACGGGCACGGGCACCTCCGCGGAAGGCTCAGCGGGCTCCGGGAACGAAGACGCCTCCTGCGCCTCAGACTCAGTCGGCTCTTCCGCCGGAACCACGGCCGCGTGTTCATCGGGAACGCTCAAAAACTCCTCGGCGAGCTGCTTTTCATTCGTCGGCGCAGCCTCCTCCGGCAGCACGGCCGCGGCTTCTTCCGCCCGCTCCGGACCCGTCTCGCTGTGCGCACTCTCCTGCGGCCGCGGCGCATTCGGGTTCTGGCGGCTCCTTCTGAGCGACGAAGCGAACTCGAGCGCCTTCTGGATCGAGGGCGCGCGGCGCACATCGTGGATGTCGAGGCTGCGGCTCATGCGGATCGCGGCGTCGTAGCCGGTGTCCTTCGTGATGATCCAGCACTCCTCATCGGGCCGCTTGGAGTAGAAGAGCATCGTGATGAGCTCAAAGTCGAGCGCGTTCGGCGTCCCGCCCGCGACCTCCTTGAAGATGATCTGCGCCTTCGCGCGCATCAGAAGCCGGATCTGCGGGATCTTCATCGTGTCGGCGTGGAGGCTGAAAAAGATCAGCACGCGATCTTGCTCCGTGAGCTTTTCCACGCCGTTGAAGCCGGCGGAGCCGACGTTTTCATAATCGATATAATAGGAAGCCAAGTGCTTCCCTCCTCTCTTTTAACCTTCCATTTCCATGACCGGATACGTCTGGCCGAGGCCGTCGCGCTCGAGCATCTGCTCCATGACCTTGATCTCGGCGGTCACATCGACCTTCTGCCCCGCGTAGAGCCGGTCGATCTGCTTTTCGAAGGCGTCGGCGACCGTGTGCACGGTCGAGCGGATGCGCTCTTTTGTCTCGTGGATGTTCTCGCCCTCGATGCCCTGGTGCTCCATCTCAGCATAGACGTAGAGGAGCTTGAGCGTCGTGGGGAGATAATAGTCGAGGAACTTCTGCGTGGAGGCCTGGGACTCGGGGTGATCCTTGCGGTAGGCGAAGATCTTCGCGGTCAGCGACTCGACGCGGCGGATCTCCGCGGAGATCTCCTCGTCCTCGATCTCGATGTCGGTCTGGCGGATCTCACGGAGGATCCCCTCCTCCATCGTCTCGCCCTGCCGGACCTCGGGGGGCTCGGTCATCTTGCGCAGAAGCTCCTCACCCTCCGCGCTGAGGATCAGCATGCGCGCAGGCATGTCGAGCCGGGCGTAGGCGCCGAGCGAGCCGTCTTCGAGCAGCTCCTGCAGCGCGGGCAGGAGCTCGGATTCCTTGACGCCGGACCACTTCGAAAGATCCGCGAACGAGACCGCCTTCTGACCCTTTAAGAGCGCGAGCAGGTTCTTGCGCCGGCGGAACTTTTTGCGCACGCTCGCGCCGAAGCCCCAGAGCAGGAGGCCGATCACCAGAATGATGAACGCGCCGCCGTTGAGCGCTCCACCAAGCGCCGAGGCGAGCCCCGTGCCGGCAAGCGTTTTGATGAACGTCCCGGCGATGTCAGCGCCCGCAATGATCGAGAGGAAAATGCCGGCCTTGACGCGCTTGCTGCCGGGCTCAGCTTCTTTCTTCCCGTCCGTCTCAGCAGCCTTGCCCTTCTTCGCCCGGCGCGCCTCCTCCTGGGCAAGGCGCTGCTCGGCCATGCGGCGCTGGTGCTCCTCGGCCCACTCCTTCGTGGAGTGCATCGACGAGTAGGTGCGGGTATCCACCGTCTGCCGCGGGGGCGCGGTCTGTTTGTTCTCAGACGTCGGCCAGCCGAGCAGCTCCTGCAGCACGAGCTTGTAGAAGAGCACCGGGATGCCGATGAAGGGCACGAACATGCACAAAAGAACGATCAGCAGCCAGGAGCCGCCGTTTTTCTGAAAATCATTCATGCCAATGCCTCCTTTTGCCGCCTGTCCTTCATGCGCAGAAGCTGCAGCGCACGGCTCATGACCGCGGCGTCGCGCAGGGGAAGATCGTAGCCGGTCGAGTGGTCGAAATTCAAAAACGCCGCGGCGTACGGAGCCTTCCCCGCCGCGTCCGGGTACTCTTTTTGCATTTGCTCCAGCTCCAGCGCCCAGGCGGTCCAGGTTTCGTCGCTCACGAGCGAATCGCCGAAGACATAATAGATGCAGCTGTGCACCAAAATCTGCCGCCGCCGCCTGCCGATCAGGGCAAGCGCCTCGCGTTCAGACATATCCATCGCCTCTTCCACATAAAAAATCAGTTTATTATACCAAAGCAAGGTCTGCATCACAAGTCTTTTTCTTTTAAAATACGTGCAAATCGCACAGGCGATCTTGCATTTTGCAGCGCATTATCCAGTGACTTTCCGGGTGCATCGTGCTATGATGTATCCATGACCTCAGCGTTACATCATACATGAAAGAAGGATGCAGCATGCCTCAGCTCCTCACCCCCGTTTCCGTCGGCAAGCTGAAGCTGAAAAACCGTCTCGTCATGCCGCCGATGGCTACCTATCTGACTGAGAACGGCGGCTTCGTCACACCGGCCCTGCTCGAGCACTACGGCGCACGCGCCAAGGGCGGCCAGATCGGGCTCATCGTCACCGAGCACTGCTATTTCATGCCGCAGGGCATCGCACACGCGGATCAGCTCTCGATCTGCACGGATCAGCATATACCGGGCCTCAGACGACTGACCGACGTCATCCATCAGGACGGCACCAAGGTCTTCTGCCAGCTCAACCATGCCGGCGCCCTCGCCGTCACGAAGGCGAGCGGCCTGCGCGCGATCAGCGCCGGAACCGTCCGCCCGCCCGCAACGCCGCTCGGCGATCAGGATCAGCCCGACGCAGCAGCGGCGGAAGAACTCGCCGCGCTCCCGGATGCGTACGCCGCCGCGGCTCTGCGCGCAAAAGAGGCGGGCTACGACGGCGTCGAGATCCACAGCGCGCACAGCTATCTTTTAAACCAGTTCCTCTCCCCACTCACCAATACGCGCACCGACGCGTACGGCGGCAGCCTGGAAAACCGCCTGCGCCTGCACTGCGAGGTCATCGCGGCCGTACGCGCGGCAGTCGGGGCTGCTTACCCGATCTCGGTGCGCCTCGGCGGCTGCGACTACATGCCCGGCGGCAATACGATCGAAGACGCCGTCCGTGCCGCAGTAATCCTTGAGCATGCAGGCGTCGACCTTCTCGACCTCTCGGGCGGCATGATCCGCTACACGCGCCCCGACCACAAGGAGCCCGGCTATTTTGCGGACATGTCGGAAGCCGTCAGGCGCGCCGTCTCGATCCCGTTCATTCTGACCGGCGGCATCCGCACGGCCGCGCAGGCCGAGGACTTCCTCACCGCCGGCGCCGCCGACCTCATCGGCGTGGGCCGCTCGCTCTTAAAAGATCCGCGCTGGGCGGAAGAACAGCTCAAGGCCCTCGGCTGAAGGATCCGGAAATCACCCTCAGGAGGTATCTCATGAATTCCTATCGCTTTTTCGCACCCACCCGCGTGCTCTTCGGCGCGGGCTCACTCGGAAAGCTCGCAAAGCAGCGCCTCCCCGGAAAGCGCGCGCTGCTCGTCGTCTCAAACGGCAGGTCTCACATCACAAACGGCGCGCTCGCGCGCACACAGGCCGCACTCGAGAGTGCCGGCTGCGAGTACGTGCTCTTCAACAAGATCGCCGCCAACCCGATGAAGGCCGTCGTCGAGGAGGGCGCGCGCCTTGCGCGCGCGGAGAACTGCGACTTCGTCGTCGCGCTCGGAGGCGGCAGCGTCATGGACTCGGCCAAGATCATCGCCATGCTCGCCCCGCAGCCCTCCGACGACCTGTGGGACTATGTCTACGGAGGAAGCGGAAAGGGCCAAAGGCTCAAGGCGGCCCCGCTCCCCTGGGTCGCGATCACGACCTCGGCCGGCACCGGCTCCGAGGTCGACGCGGTCGGCGTCGTGACAAACCCGGAGACGAATGAGAAGATCGGACTCGGCGGCTATGATACGCTCTTTGCCCGCCTCGCGATCGTCGATCCTGAGCTCATGCTCACCGTGCCGCCTTTCTTCACCGCCTGTCAGGGCTTCGACGCGCTCTTCCACTCGGTCGAGGGCTATCTCTCAACGCTGCACAACCCGATGGCTGACATGGTCGAGCGCAGCGCGATCGAGCTGATCGGCGCGAACCTCGCCGCCGCGGTCAAAGACGGCCAAAACCTCGAGGCCCGCTCCGCGCTCGCCTTTGCCAACACGCTCTCGGGCTACTCGATGGTCGCGACGAACTGCATCAGCCAGCACTCGATGGAGCACGCGATGAGCGCCTTCCACCCCTCTCTCCCGCACGGCGCCGGACTCATCATGCTCTCGCGCGCCTACTTCCAGTACTGGGTCGACCGGCATGTGTGCGACCAGCGCTTCATCGACCTTGCGCGCTTTTTGGGCAAGTCCGACGCCGAGAGCGCGCAGGACTTCATCACCGCGCTCACCGCGCTGCAGGAGGCCTGCGGCGTCGACGGGCTGAAGATGTCCGACTACGGGATCACGCGTGAGGAGGCCGAGGCGCTTGCCGACAACGCGATGGGCGCGATGGGCATGCTCTTTAAGCTCGACCCCGGTGAGATGAGCCGGGACGACTGCGCCGCGATCTTCAGAGCTGCCTGGCGCTGATTTCGGCAAGGATGCACAGCGTGCCGCGCAGCAAGCCGCTTCTTTATTGCCGCATTGCACAAAGCCGCCGCCGAAGCGCGGGCGGATGTGTGACAAATTAAAGAGATGTCTGCTTTTGATGCTCCACAGCCGGCTCTCATTCTGTTAAAAAATAAACGTAAAAAAATTGCAAAAATACCCTTGACAGGCCCTAAAAACGGTGCTATGATACGCCCAACAAATACAGCGAAGGGAACAAGTAACCGCTGCGGATGTGATCTTCAGAGAAATGCCGGTCGGTGCGAGGCATGAGATGTCTGCTTTGGTGAAATCATCCTGGAGTAGCCTGCTGAATCGTATTAGGCAGTGTCGGGTGCGCCCGTTACCGCGCAGGGCTTGTTGGAGCCCGCCGAGATGGCGATGCTGGTCTTCAGATCGCTAACAAGAGTGGTACCGCGAAGGATTTCTCTCCGCCTCTTGAAAAAGAGGCGGAGTTTTCTTTTTGGCGGCCAGACGGTGGATCCCTTCGGCCAGACTCCCCTTTTGCGCCGCGCTTTTCCCATCCCGAAACCAAAAAACACTTTTCAACAAGAAAAAAGGAGAAATCACCATGGCGATCAAGAAGTACTACGATTCCGACTGCAACCTCAGCGTCCTCGACGGCAAGACCGTCGCCGTCATCGGCTTCGGCTCTCAGGGCCACGCCCATTCCGAAAACCTCTGCGAGAGCGGCGTCAACGTCGTCGTCGGCCTGCGCGAGGGCTCTGCCCACTGGAACAAGGCTGCCACCTATGCCGCCGAGCACGAGAATTTCAAGGTCATGAGTGTCGAAGAGGCCGCCAAGGCCGGCGACATCATCATGATGCTCGCGCCCGATGAGCTCCAGGGCGAGATCTACGCCAATTCCATCGCTCCCTATATGACCGAGGGCAAGACCCTGGCCTTCGCCCACGGCTTCAACATCCACTTCAAGGTCATCCAGCCGCCCGCCAACGTCGACGTCATCATGATCGCCCCCAAGGGTCCCGGCCATGTCGTGCGCCGCACCTATACCGAGGGCCAGGGCGTGCCGAGCCTGATCTGCATCGAGCAGGACTACACGGGCAAGGCCA
>CAMNAE010000115.1 GCA_946530565.1 uncultured Oscillibacter sp. | reverse complement strand
TCTCGACCGGATCGACGCGATCCGCCGCCAGCTGCCGATCCTGAGCGCGCGGCGGCCGGATCTGTATGAGATTGGGATCAGGGAATAGGGAATAGGGAATAGGGAATAGGTACCGGGGCCAAGAGACCGGTGCCTGGTAAAATGATCATATAACGAAAGAAACGAGAGCCGGTTTTGCTGCACCGACTCTCGTTTCCTGTCTAAGCTCTGATCCCTTACTCAAGTTCAATCTTTCTTCGCGTCTGGAAAAAGGAGAAAATGCCCTTCCCGAGCAGATCGCCGCTCTCGCTTTGGACCTCTGCCTCAAGCGTACTCACCGTGCGGCCGGAGCGGATGATGCGGGAGTCTGCCCACACGCGCTCGCCGGGCACGGCGCTTTTCAAATACTTCCAGGTCACGTCGAGCGTCGGCGTCGCGTAGCCGGTGAGCATCATGAGCGAGCCGCAGGCGGAGTCGGCAAGCGCGAGATAGATCGCGCCGTGCGGAAGGCCGATCGGATTATTGTGCTGTTCGTCCACGATCATCTCCATACGGGCGCTGTGGCGGCTCAGAGCCGTGAGGCGCATGCCGATCAGAGATCCGAAACGGTTTCGTTTGTTGCAGTATTCCATGAGGCGCGGGATGCGCTCGTCATCGGGAAGCGAGAGAAGATCCATATCTGAAAAAACTCCTGTATTGTTTACATGATCGTCTGCGCGAGGCCGACGATGATCGGCATCGTGACGATCGAGAGAAGGGTCGTAAACGAGCAGGTGAGCGCCGCGAGCGTCTCATCCTGTTCATAGCGCTGGGCGAGCATCGCGATCATCGCCGCGCCGGGGGTCGCGCCCGCGATGACCGTGCCGAGCAGCGGCTCGCCGCGGAAGCCCGCCGCGTACATGCCGAAGAGCAGGATCAGCGGCAGCACGATCAGCCGCAGGACCGTGCAGATCCAGACGTTTTTATCCCGCATCGCGCTCTTTATGTCGGAGTGCGAGAGCATGTAGCCGATTGCGAGCATCGGGATCGGGATCGCCATCGAGCTCACGTCGGAGATGACCGTGTCGAGCAGGGGCGGGAAGCGGAAGCCCGTGATAAAGACGAACAGACCGAGCGCGATCGAGACGACACCGGGGTTGATGATCGCCTTTTTGAGATTCAGGTTCTTCCAGTCGCCGGAGATATACGCGACGCCGAGCGTCCACACGAGGACCGGGGAGACGGTGCAGTAGGCGGAGCCGTAGAAGATGCCGTTTGCGCCCATGAGCGCCGCCATGAGCGGGAAGCCCATGAAGTTGCAGTTCGAGAAGATCGCCTCGGTCACGAGCACCGAGCGCTTGCTCCTGTCCTTTTCACGGATCAGCAGGACCGTGACGACAAAGTAGATGACATAGGCAACGCTGGTTGCGGCGATACAGGAGAGATAGGAGTAGAGCGTTTCGTGTGTCAGATCGAGCTGAAAGGCCTTGATCAGCGTGCTCGGTACGATCACGTAGAGCGCGAGGTTTGAAAGCGCCTTGGAGCCCTCGTCGTTCAAAAGCTTTGTTTTGCCCATGATAAAGCCGATCACCATCAGCAAAAACAGGATCAGCGCCTGCTCGCCGACTGTCAGAATGTTTCCCAGCATGTGCAACCCTTCTTTAATAATAAACAATTCGCACAAATCACGTTATTATATCATGTTCCCGCAAAAAGGAAATGCGGCACATTTCACATTTTCGACGCTTTACATGCCGGCTTCTTTGTGTTAAGCTGTACATGAGTTTTTTTGCGGACTGTGCAGTTCGTGCCGCAAAGCCAAGGAGGAAATGAACCATGCTGTATAAAGAGGAAAACTGGAAGCACCAGAGCGTCATGAGCGTTGCCGCCGCGATGCTCGCCGCCGCCGCGACGGCCCCGAAGGCCTGCGGCATCAACTGCCTGGAGTCCTGCGTCGTCGACGGGGCTGAAAAGGACGCGCTCTCGGCCGAGATGCGCCGCCTCGGAACCGAGAACAAGCAGGAGTTCTTCATCCGCGACGCCGGCAACGTCGACCTTTCTGAGTGCGTGGTGCTCATCGGCGCGCGCGATGAGTACCGCATGCTCGCCCACTGCGGATTCTGCGGCCTTGGCAACTGCGGAAGCACCAAAAAACAGGGCGGCCGCTGCGCAATGGCGATCACGGATCTTGGCATCGCGATCGGCTCCGCGGTCTCCGTCGCGGCGGATCACCGGATCGACAGCCGTGTCATGTTCTCCGCCGGAAAGGCGGCGATCTCGCTTGGCTATCTCGGCGAGAACGTGAAAACGGTCTTTGCGATCCCGCTCTCGGTCTCGGAAAAGAGCCCTTATTTCGACCGCCCGCCGGTCGCCAGCGCCTCAGCGCTCAAGAAATAAAACCTGAGGATCGATCCGGCTCCGGGCCGGAACGGAAAGGAATCAGCTATGGCATTTCGTTTTGTTCGCTTCGGACCGGGCTTTGGCGGACCGTTCCAGCAGGGCTTCGGCTCAGGGGACGGTCCCTTCCAAAACCCCTTCAGCAGCGGTCAGCCGCGTGAGCGGAAGGTGCGAAAGCCGATCGGCACGCCGAAGATGCGCATTGTGATCAACATCGTCGTGACGCTCGTCTTCGCGCTCGTGTATTTCTATCTGCAGCTCCCCGCCATCAATCTGCATGACCCTGCGTTTTTCACATTTCTCTTCGCCGTGTGCGCGGTCTACTTTATCTCGGCGGTCATCACCTCCGGCTTTCAGGGGGAGGGCGTCGGCGCCTATGTCCGCTTTGTCGGCAGACAGTGCCGCATCCCTGCGGCGGTCGCGGTCGTGCTGGTCGCGGTCGGCCTCATCGGCTCGCTTGCCGGCTGGGTGGTCATCCGTGCCGGGAGCTACAGCAAGCTCCTGACGATCCAGAGCGGGGACTTCGCCTCCGACGTCTCCGAGCTCTCGTATGACCAGATCCCGATGCTCGACGCGGACTCCGCCTCGCGGCTGGGCACCAGAAAGCTCGGCGAGCTCGCCGACATGGTCTCACAGTTCGAGATCCTGCCGACCTACACACAGATCAATTACGGCGGCCGCCCGGTGCGCGTGACATCGCTGCGCTACGGTGATATCGTCAAGTGGTTCACGAACCGTGCAAAGGGCCTGCCGGCCTATATCGTCGTCGATATGGTGACGCAGGAGGCCGAGGTCGTGCGCCTTTCAGAGGGCATGCGCTATACTGTCGCTGAGCACTTCGGCCGCAACCTCTACCGGCACATTCGCTTTCACTACCCGACGTTCATGTTCGATGAGCCGGTCTTCGAGATCGACGAGGAAGGAACCCCGTACTGGATCTGCTCGCGGATCGTGCACCGGATCGGACTTTTCGGCGGCAATGACGTCAAAGGCGCCGTGCTCGTCAACGCGGTCACCGGAGAGAGCCAGTATTATGAAGAGGTGCCGAGCTGGGTCGACCGCGTGTATTCGGCCGACGTGATCATTGAGCAGTACGACTGGTACGGAGTATATCACAACGGCTTCATCAACTCTGTCCTTGGCCAGCGGGACGTGACCGTCACGACCGACGGCTACAACTACATTGCGATCGACGATGACGTGTACATGTACACCGGTGTCACGTCTGTGACCTCCGACGCATCGAACATCGGCTTCATTTTATCGAACCAGCGCACAAAGGAGACGCACTTCTACTCCTGCGCCGGCGCCGAGGAGTATTCCGCCATGGCCTCGGCTGAGAGCAAGGTCCAGCAGATGCGCTACGCCTCGACCTTCCCGCTGCTTTTGAACATCGCCGACCAGCCGAGCTACTTTATGGCGCTCAAGGGCAACGACGGCCTGGTGAAGATGTACGCGATGGTCAACGTGCAGCAGTATCAGATCGTCGAGACCGGCGCAACGGTCGCCGAGTGCGAGCAGAACTACCGCACGGCGCTGCTTCGCAACGGCCTGATCTGCGCCGGCGCGACCCTTCCCGACAGCCTTGCCGAAGAGGACGCCGAGGTCCTCGAGCTCCGCAGCGCCGTGATCGGCGGTGAGACTGTGCTCTATATCCGAACGGCGTCCGGCTGGTACTCGATTGCGGCGGCGGACGCCCAGGAGGCGGTGCTCCTGAGCCCCGGCGACAAGATCCGGATCCGCTATGCACCGCAGGATGGACAAAGGATCACGCCCATTTTGTCGCTTGTTTGGACAGAATCATGAATTCATGAATTGACGGCAACAAAGAAATGTGATAGTATTTTAACAGCTTCTTAAAGGAGTCACAAACCATCAATTTTTTCTATTGGGAGGTAGAAAACCATGGTCAATGCTGCAACTGCCATCGGGACGGTCATCGGCGCGGCGCTCTCGAACATCATCTTTGCGCTCATCGTTTTCATCGTCGGCCGGATCGTCATCGGCTGGATCCTTAAACTGGTCCAAAAGATCAAATTCATCGAAAAGCTCGACCCCACCGCGAAGACCTTCATTATGAGCTTCGTCCGCATCGGCCTGTATGTCCTGCTGATCATCTCGATCATCGGCATCCTCGGCGTGCCGATGGCCTCGATCATCACGGTGCTCGCATCCTGCGGCGTCGCGGTCGGCATGGCCATGCAGGGCGCGCTCGGCAACCTCGCCGGCGGGATCATGCTCATGTTCTTCCGCCCCTTCAACGTCGGCGACTACATCAGCGCCGCGGGCGGCTCCGGCTTCGTGCGTGAGATCACGCTCTTCTACACCCGCATCACGACCTTCGACAACGTCTCCATCACGATCCCCAACGGCTCGCTGATGAACGCGAACGTCTCCAACTACTCCTCCGAGGAGTTCCGCCGTGTCGATCTGACCTTCGGCTGCGGCAAGGGCGAGGATCCTGCCCGCGTGCAGGAGGTCCTGCTCAAGGCCTGCACCGAGACTGCCGGTGTCCTGGCCGACGGCCCGGAGGCGCCGTTCGCCCGCGTCTCCGGCGGCACCAACGAGGCCATGGAGATCACGGTCCGCGGCTGGTGCAAAGGCTCCGACTACTGGAGCGTCTACTTCGACCTCACCCAGAACTGCATCGCGGCCATGGGCGCGGCCGGCATCTCCGCACCCGCTGTGCGCGTGGCGCCTGTCCAGCCCAAGTAAGAAGATCCTGCCTGATCGCCGCATAACAGCAAAGCGCCCCGGATCACACGATCCGGGGCGCTTTTTGTATCCGTTGCAAAGAGTCTGCTGATGAGTGCTCAGCTGCCCTCGCGCACTTTCCCGATCAGCGCGAAGACCGCAAAAGCGAGAATGTCGACCGCGACGACCGTCGAGCCGACCGGCGTACCGCTGAGGATCGAGATCACGATTCCGGAAAACGCGCAGGCGACCGAGAGGATCGCCGAGCAGAGGATCACCGAGCCGAAGCTCTTGAAGACGCGCATGGCTGAGAGGGCGGGGAAGATCACGAGCGCGGAGATCAAAAGCGAGCCGACGAGGTTCATCGCAAGTACGATGATCACCGCGATGATGACCGCGATCAAAAGATTGTAGACGTTTGCGTTCGTGCCGGTCGCGACGGCAAAATTCTCATCGAAGGTGACCGCGAAGATCTTGTTGTAATAGAGCACGAAGAACGCGATGACGACCACCGAGAGGGCGATGCACAGCCACACCTCAAACTCACTGAGCGTCAGAATCGAGGTGGAGCCGAAGAGCGTCGAGCACACGTCTCCGCTTAAATTGCTCGAGGTCGAAAAAAGGTTCATCAAAAGATAGCCGATCGCGAGCGCGCCGACCGAGATCATCGCGATCGCGGCGTCGCCGTGGATGCGCGTGTTCTGGCCCGTACGCAGCAGCCGCACGGCGGAAAGAACAGTGAGCAGCAGCACGAGCGGCATCTGGCTTGTGAGCTTCAGGACCGAGGCGATCGCGATCGCGCCGAAGGCCACATGCGAGAGCCCGTCGCCGATGAAGGAAAAGCGCTTTAAAACGAGCGTGACGCCGAAGAGAGAGGAGCACAGCGCGATCAGCACGCCGACGATC
>CAMNAE010000114.1 GCA_946530565.1 uncultured Oscillibacter sp. | reverse complement strand
AAGAGCAAGAGCAAAGGCGCTCTTCCCGAAGCGGCAGCGTTTCGGGAAGGCGCCTTTGCCTTTTTTTATGGATGGATCGAAGAAATGAGCAGAAGAAGCAAGAGGAGATGAGGTTGATGCGTCCACTGGAGGGCGAATTCCGCAACCCGTCCGGCTGCGCCATATCGGCGGTGATCTCCAAAAACGGAGAGCGGATGAGCGGCGAGAAGATCATTGAGAGCATGAAGCCCATGCACGAGCGCTCCAACGGCCTGGGCGGCGGCTTCGCCGGCTACGGCATCTATCCGGAGTATCGCGACTTTTTCGCGCTGCACCTGTTTTTTACCGACAAGACCGTGCGGCACGCGTGCGAGGATTACCTGCGCGGCGTGCTGGAGATCGTGAAAGCCGAGGTCATCCCGACCCGCACGATCCCGGCGATCACCGACGAGCCGCTGATCTGGCGCTATTTCGTCACGCCGCTGCGGTCGGTGCTCGCGAGCATGCAGGTCGACGAAAACGAGTACATCGCCCGCGTGGTCATGCACATCAACACCGCGATCCCCGGTGCGTTCGTCTTTTCGAGCGGCAAGAACATGGGCGTTTTCAAGGCGGTGGGCTTTCCCGAGGACGTCGGCGTTTTCTACCGGCTCGAGGAATACGGCGCCTACTGCTGGACCGCGCACGGCCGCTACCCCACGAACACGCCCGGCTGGTGGGGCGGCGCGCATCCCTTTGCCCTGCTCGACTGGACGGTCGTCCACAACGGCGAGATCTCGTCCTACGACGCGAACCGCCGCTGCATCGAGATGTACGGCTATGAGTGCACGCTCCAGACCGATACCGAGGTCATCACCTACATCGCCGATTATCTTTTAAGAAAACAGGGCCTCACGCTCAGCGAGTGCGCCTCGGTCATCGCCGCGCCCTTCTGGAGCACGATCGAAAAGAAGCCCGCGTCCGAGCGGGAAACGCTGAAATACCTTCGGACGGTCTTCCCGGGCCTCCTCGTCACCGGCCCGTTTTCGATCATTCTCGGCTTTACCGGCGGGCTCATGGCCTTAAACGACCGTTTGAAGCTCCGCAGCATGGTCACGGCCGAAAAGGGCGACCGCGTGTACATCGCCTCCGAGGAGGCGGCGATCCGGGCCATGGAGCCCGCGGCCGAGCATTTCTACGCGCCTTCCGGCGGCGAGCCGGTCATCGTGCGCGTGAGAGAGGGGTGTTACTGATGCCGGGCATTGAGTATTTCTATCCGGAGTTCGAGGTGCTCAGAAACGACGAGCGCTGCATCCGCTGCCGGGTCTGCGAGCGCCAGTGCGCAAACGAGGTGCACCTCTACGACCCGGAGCGCGACCGCGTGTTCTCCGACGAGTCCAAATGCGTGAACTGCCAGCGCTGCGTCTCGCTCTGCCCGACCCGCGCGCTCAGGATCGTCAAGAGCGAGTGCCGTCTGCGCGAGAACGCAAACTGGGACGGCGATACGATCCGCGAGATCTACAAGCAGGCGGGCTCCGGCGGCGTGCTGCTCTCGTCGATGGGCAATCCGAAGCCTCTGCCGGTCTATTGGGACAGGATCCTGATCAACGCCTCCCAGGTGACGAACCCCTCGATCGACCCGCTGCGCGAGCCGATGGAGACGCGCGTGTATCTCGGCAAGAAGCCGGAAAGGCTCGAGCGAAACGAGGACGGCAGCCTGAAAACAAAGCTCACGCCGCAGCTCGCGCTCTCGATGCCGGTCATGTTCTCGGCGATGAGCTACGGCTCGATCAGCTACAACGCCCACGCGTCGCTCGCCCGGGCGGCTACGGAGATGGGCGTGTACTACAACACCGGCGAGGGCGGACTGCACGAGGATTTCTACCGCTACGGCCCGCACACGATCGTGCAGGTGGCCTCCGGCCGCTTCGGCGTCCACGAGGACTATCTTGAGGCCGGCGCCGCGATCGAGATCAAAATGGGCCAAGGCGCGAAGCCGGGCATCGGCGGGCACCTTCCCGGCGCAAAGGTCGGTCCGGACGTCTCGCGCACGCGCATGATCCCGGAGGGGAGCGACGCGATCTCCCCCGCGCCCCACCACGACATCTACTCGATCGAGGACTTAAGGCAGCTCGTGTGGTCTTTAAAAGAGGCGACCGGACATAAAAAGCCGGTCATCGTCAAGGTCGCGGCCGTGCACAACATCGCGGCGATCGCCAGCGGCATCGCCCGCTCCGGCGCCGACATCATCGCGATCGACGGCTTCCGCGGCGGCACCGGCGCGGCGCCGACCCGCATCCGCGACAACGTCGGCATTCCGATCGAGCTCGCGCTCGCCTCGGTCGATCAGAGGCTGCGCGACGAGGGCATCCGCAACTCTGTGAGCCTCGTCGTGGGCGGCTCGATCCGTTCCTCGGCCGACGTCGTCAAGGCCGTCGCGCTCGGCGCCGACGCCTGCTATATCGCAACGGCGGCCGTGCTCGCGCTCGGCTGCCACCTCTGCCGCACCTGCCAGAGCGGAAGGTGCAACTGGGGCATCGCGACGCAGCGGCCGGACCTTGTGAAGCGGCTGAACCCCGACATCGGGGCGGAGCGCTTAAAGAATCTCCTGACCGCCTGGCAGCACGAGATCAAGGAGCTTATGGGCGGCATGGGCATCAACTCCATCGAGGCGCTTCGGGGCAATCGGCTCATGCTGCGCGGCGTGGGCCTCAACGAGACCGAGCTCCGGATCCTCGGCATCAGGCACGCGGGGGAGTGAGAAAAGATGAAACGGGTATATGTGAATGAGGAATGGTGCCTCGGCTGCCACCTGTGCGAATACAACTGCGCCTTTGCAAACTCCGGCGGGCCGGATATGGCGCGGGCGCTGCGGGGCAAAGAGATCCGACCGCGCATCCGCGTCGAGGGCGACGGAGACGCGATCACCTACGCGGTCTCCTGCCGCCACTGCACCGACCCGCTGTGCATCCGCGGCTGTATCTCCGGCGCGCTGCACAAGGTCGACGGCGTCGTGTGCATCGACCATGAAAAGTGCGTCGGCTGCCTCACCTGCGTGCTGCTGTGCCCCTACGGGGCCGTACAGCCGGGCGAGGACGGCGCGGCGATGAAGTGCGAGCTCTGCCTCGCGAACAGCTGCGGCGCGCCCGCCTGTGCGGCGGGCTGCCCGAACCGGGCCATTGTGTATGAGGAGCGAGGGGAGGCGAGAGCATGAAGCGATATGTGATCGTCGGCGCGAGCATCGCCGCGGTGAGCTGCGTCGAGGGCATCCGCTCGGTCGACCCGGAGGGTGAGATCGTGCTGGTGACGGCTGAGGCGCACGCCAATTACGGAAGGCCGCTGATCTCGTATTATCTTGCAGGAAAGACCGACATCCCCCGCATGAGCTGGCGCGGCGCGGACTTTTTCGAGAAAAACCGCGCGCGGCTCCTGCTGAAGACCCGTGCCGAGAAGATCGACGCGCAGGAAAAACGCGTGTTTCTCTCCAACGGCGAGACGCTCTCTTACGACGCGCTGTGCGTCTGTGCCGGCTCTTATCCCTTCGCCCCACCCTTCGAGGGCATCGAGAGCGTCGGGCGGCGCTTTTCGTTCACGACGCTCCAGGACGCGCTCGCGCTCGAGGAGACCGTCACCGGAACGTCGCGCGTGCTGATCGTCGGCGCCGGCTTCATCGGGCTCAAGTGCGCCGAGGGGCTCCGGGACCGCGCCGGGAGCGTCATGGTCTGCGACCTCGCGCCGCACGCGATGAGCGCGAACCTCGATCCGGACGCGTCCGGCATCCTGGAGCGGCATCTTGAAAGCAACGGCATCACGCTCGCGCTCGGCGACACGGTCGAACGCTTTGAAGGCGGCACGGCGCACATGAAAAGCGGCCGGGAGATCGCCTTCGACGTACTCGTGACCGCGATCGGCGTGCGGCCGAACACTGCGCTTTTAAAAGACGCGGGCGCAGAAGTGAATCGCGGCGTGTGTGTGAGCGAGCGCCTTGAGACGAGCCTTCCGGGCGTCTTCGCCGCGGGCGACTGCACCGAGACGACGGACGTGAGCGCAGGCGCATCGGGCGTTCTCGCGGTGCTGCCGAACGCCGCGCTGCAGGGCCATGCCGCCGGCGTCAACATGGCCGGCGGGGACGAGCGCTTCGACAAGGGCATCAAAATGAATTCGATCGGATTCTTCGGCCTGCACATCATGAGCGCGGGAACGTATACCGAGCCCGTTCTGGAGGAAGTGACTGACCGGACGAGCAAAAAGCTCTACGCCGCGGGCGGCGTATTGACCGGATTCATCCTCGTCGGCGACGTCCGCCGCGCGGGCATCTATACGTCGCTGATCCGGGAGCGGACGCCGCTCGATCAGATCGATTTTGAGGCCGTCAAGCGCGAACCGTCGCTTTTGCCCTTCGGCAGGGAAATACGCAAAAAGAAGCTGGGAGGTGTGGTGTGATGCGCTCCATCGACGCAAAGGACATGGCGTTTACCGATCTCAACGAGTTGCTGCGCAGCAGCTCGGGCGACGTCGAGCTCTTCAACTGCCTTGGCCAGCGCTTCATCGGCGCGGGCATGGGGCCGCGGAAGATCAGCATCCACGGCGTGCCCGGCAACGCGCTCGGCGCGTATCTGAACGGCGCGGAGATCGAGGTCTTCGGCTCGGCGCAGGACGCGGTCGGCGACACGATGAACGCCGGCACGATCCTTGTGCACGGCAGCATCGGCGATACCGCCGGCTACGCGATGCGCGGCGGACGCATCTTCGTCCGCGGCGACGCCGGCTACCGTGCGGGCATCCACATGAAGGAGTACCGCGAGCATGTCCCGGTCATCGTGATCGGCGGCAGGGCCGGGAGCTTTCTCGGCGAGTATCAGGCCGGCGGACTCATCGTCGTGCTCGGCCTGCACGCAGACGGGCGGCCGATCGTCTCGAACTTCCCCTGCACGGGCATGCACGGCGGCAGGATGTTCCTGCGCGCGCGCTGCGAGGGCATCGACTTCCCGCCGCAGGTGACGGCCAGAAGCGCGACGGAGCAGGATCTTGCGAGCATCGCGCCGATCCTTGAGGATTACTGCGCGCACTTCGGCCTCGACGCCGCGGCGCTGCTCGCCGCGCCCTTTACCGTCGTGACGCCGGACAGCGCCAACCCCTACCGCCAGATGTACGTGCCGAACTGAGCTCTGCCGGGCATCAGGGCACGAAAAAACCGCGGCGCCTGGCTTAAATCCCAGGCGCCGCCGGTATCATGGAAGCCCGCTTATTGTTCGAGGGCCGCGCGGATGAGGCCCGTGAAGAGCGGGTGCGGCTTATTCGGCCGGCTCTTGAACTCCGGGTGGAACTGCACGCCGACGAAGAACGGGTGATCCGCAAGCTCGACGGTCTCGACGATGCTGCCGTCGGGGCTCAGGCCGGAGAGCACGAGCCCGGCGCTCCTGAGCGCTTCGCGGAAGTCGTTGTTGAACTCATAGCGGTGGCGGTGCCGCTCGTGGATCAGAACGCTCCCGTAGCAGCGCGCCATCTGCGTGCCCGGGACGATCCGGCAGGGGTACGCGCCCAGGCGCAGCGTGCCGCCTTTGGCGACCGACTCGCTCTGATCGGGCAGGAAGTCGATGACCCTGTGCGCCGAATCCGGATCGAATTCGCCGGAATTCGCGTCGGCAAAACCGCACACGTGCCGGGCAAACTCGATCACCGCGATCTGCATGCCGAGGCAGAGCCCCAAATAGGGCTTTTTGTGCACGCGGGCGTATTCGGCCGCGAGGATCATGCCCTCGATGCCGCGGGAGCCGAAGCCGCCGGGGACGAGGATCCCGTCGCAGCCGGAAAGAAAGGCGGCGCAGTTCTCCCTTGTGAGCGTCTCGCTGTCGATCCACTGGATCCCGGCGTTTGCGCCGCAGGCATAGGCGGCGTGGCGCAGCGCCTCGGCGACCGAGAGGTAGGCGTCGTGCAGCTGCACGTATTTGCCGACGAGCGCGATGCGGACGCTCCGGTCGGCACCGCGCACGCGCTCGACCATCGCCTCCCAGTCGGCAAGATCCGGCCTTCCGGCGGAGAGCCCG
>CAMNAE010000113.1 GCA_946530565.1 uncultured Oscillibacter sp. | reverse complement strand
ACCATCGGGATATCGTTGATCATATAGATGTGCATGATGTGCATCTCCATCGCGTGGCGGGCGGCGACGGCGTCGTGCCGGTCGATGAAGTGCACGATCTCGCGGTGGTCGCGCTCGGAGTAAGTCGCGCCCTGCTCGAGATTCGTCACGTCGTTGTAGAGCGACTTATTGATGATCGGCAGCAGCGTCTCCATGTAGCGGTTGTGGCTCGCGATCGCGATCGAATTGTGGAAGCGGTATTCGTTCTCGAGGATCGACTTGCCCTCGTGGTAGCATTTTTCGACCGCCTCGCAGTAGCGGCGGATGTCGGCGCGCTCAGCGTCGGTCGCGCGGAGCGCGGCGTAATACGCGGCGGCGGGCTCGGCCATGAGGCGGATCTCCAGAAGATCGCGCGTGTCGGCGGCGACGCCCATCAGGGGCGAGAGATCGGTCTCGCCGTGCGGCGGCTCGGTGACGAAGGTGCCGAGGCCGCGGCGGATCTCGACGAGTCCGCGCGTGCGCAAGATCCGGATCGCCTCGCGCAGCGTGACGCGGCTGATGCCGAGCGATTCGGCCAGCTCGAGCTCGTTGGGGAGCTTGTCGCCCACCACGAAGCGCTTATCCACCAAAATAAGGTCGGTCAGGCGGTTTGCTGCCTGCTCGGAAAGAGATGATCCGTCGCTCATGCTGTTCCAGCTCCTTTCACGGTAGGATCACTTGCAGCTTGCTAAGACATCTTACGTCTTATGCCCGAAAATTGCAAGCGCTTTTTCAAACAGAAAAATGCTTTCGGAAATGTGCACAATCTACACAGAGACTTTCCGGGCAAAACGCCGAATTTGGAAATTTTTTATATTTCGGATTGACTTTCGCCTTGAAAATGATAATATTGCAAAGTGAAGAACAAGGCACGCGGACATTATGTCATAAGATGACTGATTGCGGCCGGGATGACGGAGGGGCCGATGGACAGAGCGCTGCGGGTCACGCTGGTGGCCAACGCGGGACTTTTGCTGGAATTTGACGGGGTCAGGATCCTGATGGACGCGATCTACGGCCGCAAGGGTCACCCCTTCAGCAATCTCCGCCCCGAGATGTGGGAAGAGCTGCTGGCGGGCGAGCCGCCCTTTGACCACATCGACTATCTCTTCTTCACCCACCGCCACCCGGACCACTTCACGCCCCGCATGGTTTTGGAGTACCTGAAGGTCCGGCATGTGCGCGGCGTGTTCATGCCCCAGTGCGAGGAAGCCGAGCGCTGCGGGCTCACGGGCTTTTTAAAAGAGAACCACATCCCCTGCGTTGAGCTCTCGCCGCTTACGAACCGGGCGAGCTTCCGCATCGAGCCGCGCATCGTTGTGCGTCCGATCCAGACCTGGCACCTGGACGAGCAGTTCCGGGGTGTGCCGCACTTCTGCTTCCTCATCAACTTCGGCGGCAGACAGGTGCTCTTCACGGCCGACGCCGACTACGTCCACGAGCGCTTCGAGCAACTCTCCGGCACGTTTTTATCGGCCGTGTTCATCAATCCGCTTTTCTTCAACGCGATCAGAAGCAGGCATTTCTTCCGCGGCCAGTTCAACACCGCGCGCTACTGCATCTATCATATCCCCTTCTCCGGCGAGGATTCGCTCAAAATGCGCGACTCGCTCGCGCGGGACGTGCTCCGCTGGCCGCTCGACGGACCTGAGGTCGATATCCTCTGCGATCCGCTTCAGCACATCGAACTGTGATCCCCGTGCTTTTGCACGTTTTGATCTTTATATTTATGTGATTGGGAGGCATCATCATGGAAAACATGGAAAACGCTCTGATCCACATGGCAGAAGGCAAGCTCGGCCGCGTCGTGGCGATCCGCCTGACCCCCGGCGTCGATGTGCTGCTCGGATTGCAGGAGGCCTGCCGCCGCAAGGGCATCAATAACGGCGTCATCCTGAGCGCGATCGGCTCCCTCAACGGCGTGTGCTACTGCAACCCCGTGGAGCTCCCGACCAAGGCCGGCTACGGCTACGGCGAGACGCTGCATCTCACCGGCCCCATCGAGCTCACGAACGCCAGCGGCATCATCTGCCACGACGACGAGGGCAACACCAACCTGCATGTGCATGTGTCGCTGAGCGACCGTCACGGCGGCGCGCACGGCGGCCACCTGGTCGAGGGCACGAAGGTGCTTCTGACCGTCGACGTCATCATCGCCGAGATCGAAGGCCTGGTCATGGGCCGCAAGTTTGACCCCGAGCTGGAGGTTCCCCTGTTCGCGCCCCGGCAGGCGTAAGCAGAGTACCGATAAAAAACATCCATCCACTCCGCAAAAATCAATGAAAGGCGTGAACAATTTTGGCTAAAAGAGAAGCTAAGAAGGCGAAGTACAGCAAGGAACAGCTGCTGGGCTTCTACACCACGCAGGTGCGTATCCGTGCTTTTGAAGAGCACGCGGCAGAGTGCTTCACCAAGGGTATGCTGGCCGGCAACATCCATCTGAGCATCGGTCAGGAGGCCGCAGAGGCGGGTGCCTTCGCAGCGATCCAGCCCCAGGACTATTTCACCTCCACCCACCGCGGCCACGGCCACGTGATTGCGCGCGGCGGTGACCCCAAGCTCGCCATGGCTGAGCTCTTCGGCAAGCGCACCGGCTACTGCAAGGGCAAGGGCGGCTCCATGCACATCGCCGATATGGCCAAGATGAACCATCTGGGCGCCAACGGCATCGTGGGTGCCGGCCAGTGCATCTCCGCCGGCTCCGCGCTCGCCAGCAAGATCATGGGCGACGACGCCGTGACCGTCGGCTGCTTCGGCGACGGTTCCACCAACGAGGGCTCCTTCCATGAGTCCCTGAACATGGCGGCTACCTGGAAGCTCCCCATGGTATGGTTCATCGAGAACAACTGCTACGGCGTGTCCACCGAGATCCACCGCGTGACCAACACCCCCGACCTCGCGACCCGCGCCGCCGCTTACAACGTTGAGTACGCCGTGGTCGACGGCACCGACGTCATCGCCGTGCACGAGGCCATGCTCAAGGCCATGGAGCATGCCCGCAGCGGCAAGGGCCCCTATGTCGTTGAGGCGAAGGTCTATCGCTATCAGGGCCACTACTGCGGCGATCCCGCCGTGTATCGCCCGAAGGAATACATGGAGAACGCGCTTGCCAACGACTCCATCGAGAAGACCGGCAAGCTCTGCCTGGCCGCCGGCGCGACCCAGGACGAGCTCGACGCGATCAAGGCTGCCGCTCAGGCCGAGATGGACGAGGCTGTGAAGTTCGCCGACGAGTCTCCGTATCCCGATCCCTCTGAGGTGACCGACGACATGTACTCCGCTGATAACGAAAGGTGTGTGGCAAGATGAGCAAGAAGATTACCGTCAGCAAGGCCATTCGTGAAGGCCTGCTCGAGGAGATGCGCCGTGATGACAAGGTGTTCATCATGGGCGAGGATATGGCCGTGATGGGCAACGTGTTCGCCATCACCACCGGTTTTCTGGAAGAGTTCGGCCCCAACCGCGTGATCGATACCCCGATCTCCGAAGAGGGCTTCTGCGGCATGGGCGTGGGCGCCGCGATGCGCGGCATGAAGCCCGTCATCGAGCTCATGTACAACGACTTCATCACCGAGGCCGCTGACCCCATTTTCAACCAGGCTGCCAAGCTGAAGTACATGTCCGGCGGACAGTGCTCCATCCCCCTGGTGCTGCGCCTGCCCATGGGCTCCGGCCGCCGCAACGCCGGTCAGCACTCCCAGTCCCTTGAGGCGCTGGCCTGCCACTTCCCCGGCCTGAAGGTCGTCTGCCCCTCCAACGCCGAGGACGCCAAGGGCCTCATCAAGGCCGCCATCCGCGATCCCGACCCCGTGATCGTGTTCGAGCACAAGCTGCTCTACGCCCACAAGGAAGAGATCCCCGAGGAGGAGTACATCACCCCGATCGGTGAGGCGAAGGTCCGCCGCGAGGGCAAGGACATCACGATCATCACCTGGTCCCGTGAGGTCAACTTCGCCATGGACGCCGCCAAGAGCCTCGAGGCCGAGGGCATCGACGCCGAGGTCCTCGATCTCAGGACCCTCGTCCCCGTGGACTGGGACGCCATCAAGGCCTCTGTCAGCAAGACCCACAACGTGATCATCGTCTCCGAAGAGGTCAAGCGCGGCAGCTATGCCGGCGAGCTCTCCGCCCAGATCGCCGAGGAGCTCTTCGATGAGCTCGACGCTCCCGTTGAGCGTGTCTGCGGCCTGAACATCGTCTCTCCCTTCTCCCCCGTTCTGGAGGACGAGAACTTCCCGCATCCCGAGACGATCGCCGCCGCTGTCAAGCGCGTGCTGAACAAATAAGGAGGCTCCACCATGGCTAATGCAATTCTGATGCCCCAGCTGGGCCTGACCATGGAAGAGGGCACCGTCTCCGCATGGAAGGTCAAAGAGGGCGATCATGTCAACGTAGGCGACGTGATCCTTGAGATCACCACCGACAAGCTCACCAACGAGGTCGCCAGCGAGTTCGAGGGCACGATCCTCAAGATCGTAGCCCAGGAGGGCGACGACGTCCCCGTCAAGGGCCTGCTCGGCTATATCGGCCAGCCCGGCGAGGCTGTCGACGGCGCTCCCGCCGCGGCGCCCGCTGCCGAGGCCGCTCCCGCACCTGCTCCCGCTCCCGCGCCTGCCGCCGCGCCTGCCGGCCCCGCCGCCAAGGAGATCGTGATGCCCCAGCTGGGCCTCACGATGGAAGAGGGCACCGTTTCCGCCTGGAAGGTCAAAGAGGGCGACGTGGTCAAGGCCGGCGATATCATCGTCGAGATCACGACCGACAAGCTCACCAACGAGGTCGCCAGCGAGTTCGACGGCACCATTTTGAAGATCGTCGCCCAGGAGGGCGAGGATGTTCCCGTCAAGGGCGTTCTTGCCTACATCGGCAACCCCGGTGATGTCTGTGGCGGCGCCGCTCCCGCGGCCGCGCCCGTTGCTGCCGCCGCTCCCGTGGCCGCTGCTGCCCCTGCCGCTCCGGCCGTCGTCCGTGCCGCCGGCGAGCGCATCCGCATCTCTCCGTTCGCCCGCAAGCGCGCTGCCGCGCTGGGCGTCGACGTCTCCACGCTCGTGGGCTCCGGCCCCTCCGGCCGCATCGTCGTAAAGGACGTTGAGGCTGCCGCCGCCGCTCCGAAGGCTGCCGCTCCCGCCGCGGCTCCCGTGGCTGCCGCTCCCGCCCCTGCCGCAGCGCCCGCCGCTCCCGCGACCGGCCTTGCCCTGCAGGACGGCGACACCGTGATCAAGGTCTCCGGTATGCGCAAGGTCATCGCCGAGCGTATGCACCAGAGCACCACCGAGATCCCGCGCGTCACCCAGAACATCAAGGTCGACGTGACCGAGCTCATGAAGTTCCGCAAGATGCTCCTCGCCACCACCGGCAAGAAGTACTCCGTGAACGACCTCGTGCTCAAGGCCGTCGCCAAGTGCCTGCATGACCATCCCGAGATCCGCGTGGCCTGGGACGGCAAGCAGATCATCCAGCGTGCGCATGTCAACATCGGCATGGCCGTTGCGCTCGACGAGGGCCTCATCACCCCCGTCATCCGCGACGCCGACAAGATGGGTCTCGACGAGATCTCCGCGACCGCGAAGGATCTGGCCGCCCGCGCCAAGGAGAACAAGCTCTCCGGCGATGAGTATCACGGCTCCACGATCACCGTTTCCAACCTCGGCATGTTCGGCATCGAGACCTTCACCCCGATCATCAACCAGCCCGACGCTGTGATCATCGGCGTGTGCGCGATCCAGGACGAGCTCGCTCTGGACGATGAGGGCACCGTGGTGAAGAAGCAGGTCATGCGTCTGAGCGTCGTGCTCGACCACCGCCTGCTCGACGGCTCCGTCGTCGCCAAGTTCCAGATGGATCTGCGCGATCTGCTGCAGAACCCCATGAGCATTCTGCTCTGATCACAGGAGGAAACCGACATGGCTAAGAAGATCATCGTCATCGGCGGCGGCCCCGGCGGCTACGTTGCCGCGATCCGCGGCGCACAGCTGGGCGCCGAGGTCACCGTTATCGAAAAAGAGC
>CAMNAE010000112.1 GCA_946530565.1 uncultured Oscillibacter sp. | reverse complement strand
CGAGGTCCTTGTTCAAAAGGTGCGCGCACCACTCGTTGAGGCCCGCCTCGTCCGCGGCGCGCTCGAGCGCGAAGGTATAGCAGCGCTCCACAAAGCGCGTGATGTTGCTGTTCTGGTCCCGCTCCGAGAGCGCGATCGTCCCGGCGGTGAGGCCGTATTCCGCGCAGATGCCCCCGAACTCGGGAGAGCTCACGAACTCCGCGACGAGCTTTGTCGTCGAGTAGCCGTCCTCGAGCAGCGCCGTCCAGTTCGAAAGGCCCTCTTCGTCAGGCGCGCGGTCGAGCATCGAGCGGTAGCACAGGTCCACGGTCTGCGCCGCGGTCAGTCCGCGCCCGGCGTACTCGGCGGAGCGGAAGAACTCCTTGACGATCTCGCCCGCGGACGCGCCGCCGGAGAGCTCGCTCACCCAGTGCGCGACGCCCTCCTCGTCGCCGGCGCGGCCGAGGATCACGCTGTAGGCGCGCTCGACGTAGCTCTCCGCGTTCTTCGGCTCCTCGCCGCCGAGCGCGTCGAGCACGACGTCGTGGAAGTCGGGGATCTCCTGCTCCCCCGCCGCGTCTTTGAACAGTGCGCCGCAGATCTCGCAGACATAGTGCTCGAGATTCCCGTCCGCGGAGTCCGTCGGCTCCTTTGCCGCCACATGCGTGAGGCTGTGGCCCGTGCGCTCGATCACGCCCGGCGTCCGCGAGAGCTCCTCACCGCAGACCGTGCAGCGCGTGACGTCCTCATAGCCGCCGTTTTCGGTGCAGGTCGGCGCGCTCTCGTTTTCGCGCGCCGCCTCGCCCGGGACGTGCCCGAGCGCGCTCAGGGTCGTATGCACGCTCGAGACCGCCTCGCCGCAGACCGTGCAGCGCGTGACCATGTCATAGCCGCCCTCGAGCGCGCAGGTCGGCGCGGTCTCGTTTTCTTTCGCGGCCTCGGCGGCGGGCGTATGCCCGAGCGCGGGCTTCATCAAAAGCGCGATGTCGGTCGGATAGAGCCCCGCCTCGTCGCCGTAATACTTGCCGCAGCCGTCGCAGTAATAGTATTCCATATGGCCCGGCGCCGTGCAGAGGGACGCGGTCTCGGCGAAGCGGGTCATACTGTGGGTGTGCGTCTTCCACTTGGCGGTCACGGTCACGTCCTCGGTCACGTTGATGCCGTCGCCGCTCTCGCCCTTGTCCCAGCCGTCGAACGCCCAGCCCTCCGGCACGTCGAAGCCGTTCTCCGGCAGGATGAACTCCGCGCCGAGCGGCACGGTCTGCGGCGCCATGACCGCCTCCATCAGCCCCGCCCCGTCGCCGAGCAGCTCCGCGCCGCCGGAATCGAAGAGGACGGTGGCCTGCTGCGGGAGCAGACGGATCCGGATCACGGAGGAACGATACGTGCTCGCGCCGTCGACTTTCACCTCGTAGAGATACAGTCCGGGCTCCAGCCCCTCCGGCGCGGCGACGGAGATCGTGCCGTCGTGCAGGTCGGTGAGCGTCAGATCGCCGGGATCGTCGACGCCCGTCCTCTTTTCGAAGCTGAGCGTTCCCACCTTCGCGCCGGCAGGAGACGCGGTAAAGGGCGCGATGACGGTCTCGCCCGGGAAGAGATCGACGTCCCTGAACTGCAGCGCGTCGAGCATGTGGCTGCCGTCTGCGTCCGCGATTCTGACGCCGCACATGGCGATCAGGGTGCCGCCGGCGCCGACGCTCACCTCGCAGCCGACGTCCACATTGCGCACGGCGGTGAGGCCCTTCACATACACCGTGTGCTGTGTGGTCAGCGCGCCCGTCAGCGGGATCGTGCAACTGCTCTCGGAGAAGAGCGCCGCGGCGGAGCCGTTCACATACCAGCGCACCTTGTAATCGTTCCAGCCCTCAAAATCCGCCGGGAGCGGCCGGACGGTGAGCTGCGTCACGCCGCCGGCCTTCGTGACGATCGAAGTCTTGTCGAAGGTCAGCTTTTCGGGGTGCTGCGTCACGGCGGCGGAGCCGGTGTAGATCGCGCCGGAGACGCTGCGCTCGCCGGGCTCCGTGACGGCGCTCCCGCGGATGCGGGTGTGGACGTACCAGAGCTTCCCCGCCGCGCAGGGCAGACTGAGGTTCCCCGCGGAGGCCGGGACGACCGCCTTGCTCCAGTCGGTCGGCGCGTATGGCGTCTCGGTGAGCAGGTACTCCTGCGTAAGCTGCGCGTTGGTCACGGTCACGCTCGTATAGGGCTCCGCGGTCGTCAGCGCCGGGGGATTCGACGGCACGCCCGTGCCCTGGAGCTTCGCGACGAACTTCGGAGAGCTCACGACGGAGCCGGTCATGCCGTCGACCGTCGCGATCAGGCGCAGGAAGCTTCCGACCTCGTCGCCGGTGATTCTGAGGGCGGAGCTCTTCGCGCTGCTGTTCTTCGAAACGGAGATGTCCTGCCAGCCGCTCTCCCCATCGGGGCTCTTCTGCCACTGGAAGTGCACGGTCTCGGGCGACACACGCTCGATATCGCCGAGAACGCCCGTCCGCGCGGTGGTCAGGCTCGAGATCGGATTCGTATAGCGCGCGCCGGAGGTGTACACGACGCCGCCCGAGAGCGCTTCGCGCGGGAGCACATAGCACCAGCCGGAATACTGCGCGCCGGTCGTATGCGCCGAGGTCACGCGGCAGCGGATGTACTTGCCCGTGTCCTTCGCGCGCACGACATAGAAGTTCTCCTTCCCGATCGCGGCGGCGCTGCCGGAGGCGGGAGACGCCGTGCTTTCCCAGGTGTAGACGAGCCCGTCGTATTCGGCTTCCGAGCCGAACCACACGAAGAGATCGTCGCCGACGGCCGCCGTCGCCGCGCCGATGTCGACCGTTCCCTCGATCGGATTGGCCCCGATCCGGCTGCGCGGCGCCGTTCCTTCGATCCGCTTGCCGTCGGCCGCCAGCGTCCCATTTGCGGGATAGAGGATCATCTGATCGGAGCCGATGAGGATCTCGCCCGAGCCGACGACCGCCAGCGGTTCGGCGAGATCGAAGACCGAATAAGTCGTCAGGAATTCGCCGATCGTGACCGTGTCGCTGATCTTCGCGTCCACGGTCCCGTTCAGATACATGTTTCCGCCGCAGGCGACGGCATAGCTCTTATAGATCGTCACGACGATGTCCATGTGCGAATCCCCGCGGCCGAACACATAGAACGCGTCGTCCGGCCCCTGCGTGGTCCGGGCCGTGATATCGCCCGAAAGCTTCAGATCGTGCTGGGCAAAGACGCCCCGGAAGCGGCCCTCGACGCTCATCGTGCCGCCGAGCGTCACGTTGTCGCCGAACACGCCGTAGAGGCTGCTGAGCTCGGCGGGCACCGCGTCCCCGTAGACCGCGCCCTTCTCCCCGGCGCCTCTGAGCTCGGCGTCCGCAAGGATCGTGACGTCGCCGCCCGTAAAGATCGCGCTGCCCTGCTTCGCCGTCACGCTGACGGAGTCCGCTTCGAGCCGGATGGGGCCGGTGGAGGAGACGCCCGCCTTGCCGCTCGTCACGCTCAGCGTATTCCCGCTGCCGGCGGTGAAGACGCCTGTTTTGCCGAAGACGCCGCCCTCGAGCGCAGTGCACGTCAGCGCTCCCGAGAAGACCACGCGGCCGAGCGCGGCGGTGACCGCAGTGCCGCTCTCCGACTCCGCGCTGACCGTGCCGTGCAGCGAGATGTCCCCCGTGCGCGCGCAGAGCGCGTAAGAGCTCCCGCCCTTGGCCGTGAGCGTGCCGGCTGTCATCTCTATGCCGCCGTCCGCGTTGATCCCGGCGCCCTTTGAGACGATCAGGAGGTCTCCGTCCTCGATCGTGACGCTGCCGCCGTTCATCGTCCTGACAGCGGAGGCTTTGCCGGAATTGGAATAGACCGCCAGATCGCCGGAGAGGATCAGATCCCCGTCGGCCGCGACCGCGTCGGTCGCGCCCCAGATCTGTGACGGGCTCGCCGTGCCGCAGCGGAGCGTGACGTTTTTCGCCCGGATGCAGTCGGAGCCGCCTTCGTTGTTCTCCGCGTTCAGCCATCCGGTCACGGTGAGGCTGCCGTTGGGCGTGTAGACGGCGTGCTGTTTGGCGGTGATCTTCACGCTGCCCCGGAGCACGATATTGCCCCCGGAACAGATGCCGCTCTGATGGGCGACGCTGACGTCCAGCGTGCCGTCGCCGTCCATGATGACAGCCCCGTCCGCGTTGAGCCCGCTGCCGCTGCCGGACGCCGTGATGACGGAGCCCTCCGCGATGTGTATGCTCCCGCCGTTTCGCGCGTGGAAGGCTGCGCCGGACGCGTCGGCGCCGTAGGCGGAGACGCTGCCGGAGAGGCTCATGCCCTCCGGGCTTCTCGAGACGATGCAGTCGGCCCTCGAGACCGCGTGGATCGAATCGCCTTTCAGGTCGATATAGCCGCCCTCGATGCAGACATGTGACTTGCCTGTGGAATCGGCCTGAAGCGACGCGCCGTCGAACTTCACGGAGCCGTTTTTGGAATAGATGCAGCTTCCGGCGGCCTTGAGCTCGGCGGAGGCAATGCCCGTCAGGCGGATATCGCCGCTGCGGGAGTAGACCGCGTCGCCGCCGCATTCGATGTCCAGCGCCCCGCCGCCGCAGATGAGATCGCCGTCGATGTTGAGGCCGTCTTTCCGGGCCTTGATCTTCAGCGACGCGTCACAGTCGAGGCGGTTCACCGAGATGCCGTGCCCCGCGCCGTTGCCGGTGATGACATATTCGCTCATCGGCATGGTGATGGTCAGCGTATGCCCGCCCTGGTCCCGGATCGTGAGGTCATGGGTGCCCCGGATGGAGCCGAGCGTCAGGTCGGCGTCCATGACGAGGGTCGTGTCGTCGGTGATCACGATCTCCCCCGTCGGACATTCGCTCGCAAGGACCGTGCCCTCGATCGTCTCGACCGCCGCGAACGACGCGGCCGGCAGCAGCCAGAGCAAGACCGCAATGAAGAAGACCATTCTGAACCCGTGTTTCATCATCCTGTTCCTCCTTCTCACGCAAAACGCAGCGTATAATCCTACAATTGTATTTTGCCAGCAAAACCAAAAAAAGTCACTGCCACAAGTGGTAGTGACTCACAAAAACCAGCAGCTCAAGCAGCGCCTGATGCCTGATCCCTAATTCCTGATCCCTTCCTCCTCGTCGAGCAGATTCGTCACGACGAGCTTGTTCGACACGACCGCGATCATGAGCTCGAACTTGTTGGCAAAGCCGCCCTTTTCGATGAGCTCCTTCATGTTCCACCTCACGCCGTCGCGGCTCATGTGCAGGTCCTCGGCGATCTCGTCGTAGGTCATGCCCATCACGAAGCGGCGCAGGACCGCCATCTGCCGGGGCGAGATGTCGTCGGAGAACATCTCCTTGAGCTCGATGCGCGGGGCGCTTTCGGGAAAGACGCGCTCGCCGGAGAGCGTGCGGTCGATCACGGTGAGAAGATCCTCTCCGCCGTGGTCCTTGTACCACAGACTGTCGGCGCCGCCGGCGCGGGCGCGGGCGATCACGTCGGGGTCGACGAGGCTCGTGACCGCGACGACGCGGGTTTTTCCGGCCTTCCGGAGCCGCTCGCCGGCGGCGAGGCCGGAGTGATTGTGCTTCGTCAAAACGTCCATGAGCACAAGGTCGACCTCGTGCGAGCGGCAGAAGGACTCCGCCTCGAAGGCGTCTGAAAAGCAGCCGAGGATCCGGAAGCGCTCCTCCTGCTCCAAAAGGTTCATCAGGTACTTCTGCGCGATCGGGCTGTCCTCTGCGATGACCGTGCGGATCATTCTTCCTCTCCCCCTTCCGGTATCGTCACTTCCAATTGAAAGCGCGGCTCCCAGTCTGTACGCATGGTGCCGCCGGCGGCCTCGAGCCGTTTTCGGAGCGCCGAGAGCCCGCCGCCCTCTTGGATCGGGCCTTTCGGTTTTTCACCGTCGTTCGTGATGCGCGCGGTCAGCGTTCCCCCACGCTCGTCTGTTTTTACCTCGATCTGTCTGCCGCGGGCGTGGCGCACGCAGTTCGTCAGGCACTCCCGCGCGGCTGCGGCGAGGAGCGCCTCGGAGCGCTTTGACGTCGGCAGGGCGCCGTCGAAGGCGATCGAGACACGCATCTCTGCTGCCTGGCGCCGGACGCTCTCAAGGCTGTCGCCCGCGTCCGCGCCGCGGG
>CAMNAE010000111.1 GCA_946530565.1 uncultured Oscillibacter sp. | reverse complement strand
ACTGTAGGACCTCGATGGGCGCAGCAGATGCTCCGCAGTGCTCACAAGTCCATCGTCTCATCCGGCAGCACCTCCTCTCCGTCGGCGTGCGGCACGAGCGCCAGCGCGCAGTCCATGCACAGGTGCGACTTTCCGGGCAGCGTGTACACGGTGTCATCTCGGTACAGTCTTACGCCGCACCCGTCGCAGTAGATCCTCGGCGTGCGCTTCTTGGCGCCGCAGTCGCGGCACTCCTCGCAGCTCACGCAGTCGTTTTCGTAGCGGATCATATATCAGTACCTCCCCACTGCTCTGCCATAGCCTGCGCGATGCCCTCGAAGGTCTTGGAGCGGTCCTTGGCGCTTGTCGCACCCCTCTCCCCGCGCAGCTTCGTGCGGTTGTTTCGCCCGGCGCACTGCACCCAGCAGGACGTCGGCCTGACGATGTCAGTCGGCTCCAGCGGAGGAAGGCCGCGAAGCCAGAGACACGTCCTTTTCTTCCATGGATGCCCGAACATATACGGCTCCACGATCTGCGTATACGGCGGCAGTCGGAAGTAGTGCATCGGCGCGGGATTTTCGACGCAGACGCGCGGGCAGTCTGCGTACAGCAGACGCCGGAATAACTTCGCGGCCTTCCATCCCTCGCGCTCGCGGAACTCGTCCACGATCATATGCTCGCGGTCAAACAGCAACCGCGCCCCCGCCGCCGTGAGGTATGTGCAAGGCGGGTGTGCGATGATGATGTCCCACGCCTGCACATACCGGCTGGAGCCGTCCATCGTATCGAAGCCTCCGCCGTCGAGTACCTCCAGCACGTCCCCGAGGATGTGCCACTCCGGGTGGCCGCCGCTCGGCTCCTGGATGTCGCAGCTATACGCGATGTGCCCGCGCTCGCGGAACGCCATGCAGACGCGCTGACTTTCTTCACAAGCGACCAGCACTCTCATCCGCCCATCAGCTCCTTCAGCGTGGCCAGATAGCTGTCCAGCTCCTCTCGGGCTTTTCGCAGCTCCTCGGCCTTCTCCTCGACTTGCTTTTCCAGCTGCTTTTTGTGCTCGTGCAGGGGCTGGACGCAGTCCATCCACGACGGCACCGCCGGTTTCATCTTCTCGGCGTGGATCGCGTCTAGCTCTCGCTCCGGCCTTCCGGTCGAGTTGCGGATGCGGTGGATGATACCTCCGATTGTCGTCTTCGGGATGCTCAGCGTCGCGGAGATCTCGTCGTAGGTCTTACCAGCGGTGTGCATCCGCCAGACGGCGTCGTAGACTTCGTTTCCGTATCTTTTCGGCATCTTATCACTCCTCTCATATCAGCCGGAGCTGTCCTTCCGGCGTCACTAGCACCTCGGCGTCGTACTCACTGTCGAGGCCTGTGCCGGTAAGATCTACCAGCTCGCCGTACTCGTCATACGCGCACGGCCTATCCTCCAGCAGGCTCTTGCTGTCGCCGAAGCGCTCGATCAGTCTCGCCTTGGTGCCCTCATCGGTGAAGGCGTCAAGGATCGCGGTGTTTTTCTTGATCCGGAAGAGCTTGTATAGCTGCTCGGCATATCCGAAGTGATCCATGCAGCTCTTCCACGCGGTGGGGTGCGTCTGACGCAAGACGGCGAGGTGATTATCGGGGAAGGCGATGTCCGTCCCACACATGATACAGCCATTTCGCTTGATGTGTTGCGTCGTGCCGTCTGCAGCCGTGTATGTGATGTCGTACAGCGGTGAGTATCTCAGGCCGTGCGTGTGGATGTACTCCCAGACATCGTCATCCGTCCACATAGCGATCGGTGAGACGTGATAAAACGCCCCGTCCGTGATGTGGTCACGGTGCGACTCGAAGATATGCCCGCGGGTCGCTATCGACATCATGCGGCTCCGGCTCTCCGACGCCATGAGCCCCTTGAAGATCATGTCCACGTCCAGCGCGGCTTGCATCCGCTCAGAGGGCTCTTTTTTAAGTAGCTTGCAGCAGTGCTGCGAGAACTTGCACTCGCGGAGGACGTCGTAGTAGGCCTTTAGCTCCTCCTCGTCCGAAGCGGTCGCAGAGTATCGCAAAAAGCACTCGATGTTGATGCGGTGAGCGTCCAGCTTGCTCGCCGACTTGCCCAGCAGGGGCGCGCCGTACTGCTCCACGCAGTAAGCAAAGTTTTTCGGGTGTCCCTTAAAGTAGCAGTTTTTTCGCGTCAGCTCGTAGCCGCGCTTGATTGCCGCTTGTATGAGGGCTTTCTGCCCCTTGAGCTTGCCGTCCGGCTTTAGGATCTCGTCCAGTGCGCCCTCACGCTCGAGCTCTGCGACGAGCTCCCGCGCGAAGTCATACCGCAGCTCATCCTCCTCCAGCTTGGACAGCTCCGTCTCGTGGAAGCGGTCGCCGTAGTGCTCCCGCCCATACTCACGGGCGAATCGCAGACTTTCCGGAAACTCGATGCCTGTGTTGCCGAAGATGCAGTACATCCGAGCGTGCATGTCCGGGAAGTATCGCTCGATCAGGTCGGAGACGACCTGACTGTCCTTGCCGCCCGAGAAGGCAAGTGCCATGCGGTGCTTCGGTGAGTGGAGCCGGAAGGCGCGCCGCAGAGCCTCACAGGAGATTGCCACCTTGTCGGCGAGCGGGAGCTTTTGGAGCTCCATGATCTCGCGGAAGCTGTAGGTCGGCTTGACGTACTTACTTGCATCCATGCTCCACGACCTCCTTGATGTGCTCCAGCTCCAGTATGATCGCCTGCTCACGTCGGCAGGCTGCGAAGACCGCTCGGCGACCGCTCTCCGGGACAGTCTGCCCCAGCTTGCGATACTTGCCCTCGGCCAGTGCGAGGCGCTTGCGATGCACGGCCAGACGGGCGTCGATAGCCTCCAGCACCGTCATACGTCATCACCCCGCACATAGTCACGGAAAAGCTGCTCCCGGTCGAGCTGCTGCCGCCACATCGCGTCGAGGATCGCGTTGTCATCGGCGATCTGCTCCCGCATGAGCTCGCGGGCTTCGCGCTTCTTGACATCCTCATCGTGCCGGATCAGCGACAGCATGACGGCCATAGCCACGGCAAAAACGCCGACCGCCGCCCATATGCCCGGGTCCGTGATATACATCATGTATCGTCACCACCCTCTCTGAAGACCTCATCGCGTGTGAGGCGCCAGGCGTAGACCATGAGGTTGTTGACCCTCTCCTTGCTTCCGGTGTCCCTGTATACCAGCTCCGCGACCGCCTGTGTGATACCTGCGTACACGGCCATGACGTCAGCGATGCTCCCTTCGCCGGTGATAGATGCGCAGGTGTCGGTGCCTTTGATTTCGATCATCTCTCTCCCTCCTTGTAGCCCATCGCGGCCAAAAACGGCCGCTTCGGGATCTTCGTCCTCGTCCCGATCCTCATGGTCGGGAAGGGGAAACTGCTCCGGCCGGTGCGCTTGTCCTCGCGCACCATCACCGAGATGCTGTACGGATCCACGCCCAGCAGGGGCGCCACCTCCGTCGGAATCAGATACTCCCGCGGGATCTCGGCGAGCTGTGATAGTGTCATGTGATCGCCTCCCAGAGATTTCGCCAGATGTCCAGCGTTCGCGTGCCGTCCGGCCTGTACTGTCCATCCGGCGGCTGTCCTACCGTCCATGCCGTGCCGTCGGCGTAGCACACGATCACGCGCTCCGAGCCATCGGAAAACCACTCGCGGTGGACGGTCACGATGTCGCTGGACGGGTAGGGGATGTGGATGGTCTTCATGTGTCTGCCTCCTTTGTGAGCTCGTCGAGCGAGATGCCGAGGACCTTTGCAATGCGGATCGCCGTCGGCAGGCTCACGACGCGCTGCCCGTGCTCAATCTTGTCAAGGTTCTGCTGACTTTCTCCGATCTTCGTGGCGAGCTCCTTCTGCGTCATCCCCGCTTCGAGGCGGGAATATCTGATGATGTTCGGAATATCCGGCATTTTTCACATACCTCCTTTTACACTGTTTCGATATTGGGACATTTTACGCTTTTGGGGTTGACTCTGCCAGGAAAATGGTGTATACTGATAGTGTCAGATAGCAGCATACACCAAACCCATGGCACCCCCGATGGCTTGTTTACGCCTTTGGGGTACAATTTAAGTATAGCTTATTTTTCTAAGAAAGTCAAGGGTTTCACCGTAGGTTTCTACGACTTTGTATGTATGCACAAATTATGGACGCTCTATTTGTCGTATATTTCTAAGAGGTGATACCATGGATAAAAGTGTACAGATCATCATGCAGATACTCAGCGAGCGCGGCATAAAGCCAGGGACGATGATGCGCGAGCTCGGATTTTCGTCCGGCCTGTTTTCGCAGTGGAAGGCAGGCACCCAGAGGCCGTCCGCCGACAAAATCCAGAAGATCGCCGATTTTCTCGGCGTGTCCGCCGACCAGCTTCTCGGCCGCGAGACGCCACGCGCCGCCACCGACGAGGAGCTGATGTTCGCACTCTTCGACGGCACGGAGGGCGTGACGGACGAGATGTTCTCGGAAGTCAAGCAGTTTGCGCGATTTGTGAAGGAGAGGGAGGCGCACAAAAATGACGTATGACGACCTCATGCAGCTCGCGGACGGCGGCGGCATCCCGGTGCTGGATGCCGACCTACCGACCGTCGAGAGCTGCAGCGTCCTGCTGCCGGACTGGTCGTGCGCTGTCGGCATCGACCCGGCGCGGATCACGTCCAGCGCGGACGCGGTAAGCAAGCTCGCCCACGAGCTCGGGCATTGCTTCCGCGGGGCGTTTTACAACCGCCACTCGCCCTATGACTTGGTATGTAAAAACGAGTACCAGGCGGACAAGTGGGCGGTCGAGACACTGATGCCGCGCGAGGACGTCGATGCCGCGATGCGAGACGGCGCGGTCGAGGTGTGGCAGCTCGCGGAGCGGTTCGGCGTGTCGGAGCGCCTTGTGCGCCGAGCCATGTGGATCTACTATGATAAGGAGGCCTGATACCATGAAAAAAGCGCTATTTTTTGCCGCGCTGATGTGCGCGGCGCTGACCGGGTGCGGGACTGCATCCGCGCCGGAGACCCCCACCGCCACCGATGCACCGACGACCGCCGCCGTCACGGATGCACCGACGGCAGAGTCCATCACGACCGCAGAGCCGGAGACGACCACCGCCGCTACCACCGAGCCGACGACTGCCGCGCCCACAGATTCGGAGACAGTGACCTTCCGCCTGACGCCGGAGATGGCCGAGCTGGTAGGCGAGGGAGGCACGCCAACCGATGACGGCCTTGTGGAGTACACCATGGACGCCGACAAACACGCGGAGCTGCTCCAGCAGCTCGACGCGCAGTTCACGGCGGCCGATGACGCGATAGTCACCGACCAAAAGTACAGCTATGTCACAGGCATCCGGCACGACCCAGGGTTCGCGGACTACTATGTGGACATCTCCGAGCCGGAGGCTTTCATGCAGTCTATGGCCGTGATGATCGTGGTGGATCTGCGGACGCACGCCGGACTATACCAGCAGGTCGCGGGCGTGCCGTACTCCGTGGACATCCACTTCCTCGACCCGGCTGGCGAGGAGTTCCACACGACGCACTATCCGCAGGACGAGGGATGACGTGCCAGAAGTGCGGCCGTGACATCCCGCAGGGCGCCGCGTTCTGCCCGTACTGCGGCCGACGCCTGACAGCCGCGCCCCCGAGCCGCAAGAAGCGCGGGAACGGACAGGGCAGCGTGTACAGGCGCGGCGACCGTTGGTGCGCTGCCGTCACCGTCGGCTACTATGTCGCCGAGGACGGAAAAGTCCGCCGGAAGGTGCGGAAAAAGTCCGGCTTCGAGCGCAAAAAAGACGCCCTCGCGTACATCGAGACGCTGAGGGCGCAAAAAGAACGCCCGAAGGCCGTGACCTTCGGGCAGTTGTGGGAGATGTACCAGTCGAAGCTGCTGACGCTGTCGAAGTCGAAGCAGCAGGGGTACGGCATCGCATGGCGGAGGATCGCACCGGAGATCCAGTTCCGGGACGTCACCGAGCCGACCGTCCCCGAGCTGCAGGATCTCGCCGACCGGCACGGTGGGACATACTATAAGGCGCGAGACATCAAGACCGTCCTGTCCCACCTGTACGGCATCGCGCTCCGGGATGATCTCGCCGACAAAAATCGCGCGCAGTACATCCAGCTCCCGCCGCTCGCGGCGTCGGAGCG
>CAMNAE010000110.1 GCA_946530565.1 uncultured Oscillibacter sp. | reverse complement strand
ACTTCGGCTTTGAGGAGCCGGTTGCCATCTACAAGTGGCAGCGGGGCGACTCACTGCCGAACATTGACAACCTGCTCGCGCTCAGCGTGCTGCTGGGTGTCTCAATGAACGAGATCCTCGTCACGCGGGGATCCCAAAAAACACAAAACGAGCCGCCGGCGGTTGCCGGCGGCTCTCATGTTTTCTCCGGCCTCTGCCGGCTCTTTCAGGAACGAAAAGAAGTTTGCTTCTCACAACGCCAATTGAATGTTTGTGGTCCACTGAGTGTCCGTGTCACAAAAGGCTTGGCAGGCTTTTATTTCGCACCCGTCTGGTGCGTCGGACCGAACAGCTCTGGCTCAGGCCGTGTGCTCTCACTAGAACGTCACGGCAGGCCGCTGACCACTTCCGGACGCCCGACCCGTTGACGCGCGGTCGCACGGAGGCGCCCATTGATCATGCCCAACACAATTTCTGCGCGGCAAAAGCAATAGAGAGATGAATTGGCGCGGGAACGGTTTGTTCGATGGGGAGATAGGTTGAAAACCTGATGTGGAGGTCGGACGAGGCATGATTCGGATCCTGACTCGTGAGCCGATCTTTTTTTCAGTAAAACGGTGCGAAACCGCATATCTCCATCTTAGATATGCCGCTTCACGCCGCCCGGGCCTTCGGCGGACCCTTGCCTGGTCATCTTCAGGCTCTCTCCGAATCTTCATACATGCAGCATCATAGTTCATCTGCACCTGAACCGGCGGTCGTGATTTTCTCCTCCCTTTCGTACCTGAAACAGCCTGCAGCGGCTGAAGTGAGGGAAACGCTGACGTATCAGCGTTTCCCCTCGGACTTCGTGAGCATGTCGAGGTAGCTCTCGAATGCGTCATCGAAGCTCGCGTTCACATCGAACGGGGCCTTGTAGTCCACATTGGTGTTGACGAGGCAGCGGTCGATCTCGGCCGACACGATGTCGGCGCGGGCGTTGAGGTGCCGCGCGGAGCGGCGGATCTCGTTTCGGTTGTAGTGGATCGTCGTCACCCGCTTGAGCGGGCACTTATAGGTCTTTTGCTCTCCCAGCGAGGAGAACTTGTAGCCATATCCCCGCGAGGGGAACGTCTCCTCGGTGGAGCGCAGGTCGGCCATATGGGTGAGGATGCGTGCCGCCTGTTGACGGGCGGCGTTGAGGTTCGTCTCGGCATCGATATCGATGTCGGCCTTCGTCTTCCCGCTGCGCACCGCAGCGGAGAGGTGTTCCTTCTCCTTGAGCAGGAACATGACGAAGCCCACCAGCTCAGTGATATCGTCGGCGTATTTGGTCTCGGGTCTCAGGGTGACGGTCTCGTCGGGTTCGTTTCGATCCACCCGGCTCCTCAGGTGGGTCTCTTCTATGGTGCACACGTTGTTGTCACAGGCCAGCACGTTCTCGGCTTCCTTCAGGAAGGCCGAAAACTTGTTTTGGTAGCGGAAGGCCTCTTTCAGATTCATCGGCGTCGCTCCTTTCATCACTCATTCGTTCGCGTTCGTTTCGTTCGATCGTGACGGAGTATATCACGCTCTGCGGCAAAATGTAAGTGAACCGGCGGTTCATGTAACCGCCGGTTCATCTTTTGCGTATTCACATGATCGGGAAGAAGGGATCGTGCGCCCTGCAAGCGCTGATTCGTGTATCCCGTCCCGTTTCAGAAGCCGTAGTTTCGGATCATCAGGCCAAACTCAGCGCTTCCTGCGAAGAGTGCGTATATATTCTGGCGGCTCTGGTCGATCGCGTCGGCCTCGGAGCGGCCGGTCTCGAAGGCCGCGTCATAGGCGATCTCGGCCGCTGTGTTCTGCTCAAGCGCCGAAACCCAGTTCGCAAGGCCATCGGCATCCGGCTCGCGGTCGAGCATCATGCGGTAGAGCATCGCGATGAACTGCTCGTCCGTGAGCGCTCTCGCCTTCGCCTCGTTGGAGAAGAGGAGCCCGAAGGCCACGCGCTCGGGATCAAGATCCTTCATAAGAAGATGCGCGCACCACTCGTTCAGGCCGGCCTCGTCAGGCTCGCGCGAGAGCGTGAATGCATAGCAGCGCTGGATAAAGCGCGTGATGTTGCTGTTCCGGTCGCGGTCGGTGAGTGCTATTGAGCCGGGCGTGAGGCCGTACCGCTCGCAGACTGCCGCGAACTCCGGCGCGTCCACAAAGCCCGCGACGAGCTTTGCCGCGGAATATCCGTCGTCGAGCACGGCCGTCCAGGCGGCAAGGCCCTCTGCGTCGGGCTCGCGGCCGAGCATCGCCCGGTAGCAAAGCGTCACGGTCTGCTCGTTCGTCATCCCGCGCGAGCGGTATTCCTCGGAGCGGAAGAACTCGCGCACGATCTCACCGGCGGAGACGCCGCCCTCGAGCTTATCTGTCCAGTGTGCGACGCCCTCGATGTCGACCTCGGTTCGGCCGAGCACGACCTCATAGACTCTCTGGACATACATTTCAGGCGTCAGCGCAGGCTCCTGCTGCGCGGCATCGGCGCAGTAGAGCCGCACGTTGGACGTCTCGCCGAGCATGAAGGTCTCGGACGGATCGGAGCCGAAGCTCGGCGTGCCAAAGGCGACGGGATCGCCCCAGGAGCCGTACTGCCAGGCGCGGACCGCGGTAAAGCCGCTCTCCTCCGGCGCAACTGAGAAGGGGTACTTCATCCCCTCGCCTGTGCGCTCCCAGTCGTAGTCGAGGTGGAAGTCACCCATGGCGACAAAGCTGTAATAATCATCGCTGAGCGCCGAGTAGAGCGCCGTGCCGTCCTGTGGCCAATTGGCGTCCGGATCCTCGATCTCATACGACGAGAAGGCAAACTCCGCGGCGTGGATACCGTCTGGGTCGGCGCTGTTGTCGAGGATCAGTGTGCCGTCGGGGTCGATCGAAGCGCCGGAAACCGCTGTCTTAAGATACTCGCCCCGGTGGTCGATGCCGAGCACGCCGCCCGCTTCGTTCACAAGGATATAGCGGTGATCCTCATCCGGCACGATCTGCTGCTCAGCCGTGACCGGCTCATAGCGCAAAGCCGCCTTGCCGCAGCGTTCGCAGGCCCCGCCCACATAGCGGTGCCCGAGCGGGTGAATGACGAAGCTGCTCTCCTCGTACGGGTCCATATAGCCCTCACGCTCGAAGGTCCGCGCTCCGGCGGCATCGAGCCAGGAGCCGCAGTCCGGGCAGTACCAGGAATCCAGGCGGCCCTCATCGAGACAGCTTGCGTCACTGCCGGGATGGAACTGCTTTTGCTCATGCGTACAGACCTTCTGATAGATCGCGACGTCGTCGCCGGAATCCAGCATGCAGAAGATATAAGAGCCCGGCACAGGCGCAAGCGCCGTGCACAGAAGACGCCTGACGTTCCAGGCGTCTCCCTCGATCGTGGCGCGCAGCACGCGTTTGTCGCCGATCTCCGTGATGTACCAGCGGCAGGCATTCTCTTCGCTGTCGGCCAGGACGAGATCCGAGGGATCATCCGGATCGAGGCTGAGGTATTTTCCGCCGTTGACGCGCAGGTGCAGTGCGTTGATGATCGAGCGATCGTCATTTTCCGGGACGGGCGCAAGACAGGCCAGGCCGGAGTCCGCCGTAAACGAGCCGTCGGCATCGGTCGTCAGGTGCACCGCGCAGACCGCGTCGCCGTCGACGCCGAGCGCGAGATAATGCCCGCTGTTCTCGATCACGGCGATATACTCCGTGCCGATCCTGTAAACGTCGGAGAAGTAGCTCTCCCCGATCAGCGCATAGTCCGTACCCTGATAGTGCAGCGTCCCGGGCATTTCCGTCTCAGATGCAGCGCTCGCCGCGGGCGCGAGCAGCAGCAAGGCCAGCACCGGCAGCAAGGCCAGCAGCAGTCGTTTCAAAAACATGATCCGTACCTCTCTTTCTTTAAAACCGTACCCTCTCGGCAGGTCTTTCCGTACGAAAAGCCTTCTGCCTGTACATATCTTAGCGCATCTGCCCCTCCTGTGCAAGATGCATCCTGCCGCAGAGCGCATTATCTTAAAAAAGCTGAATTAAGAAAGCTGTCCCAGGACTGCGGCGGCACGAGATATCCCGGCGCGCCCTTGACATTGCGGTGAGGATTCAACTATACTGTAGCGGAGAATTGTAAATATGCATCACTGTTCCGAAAGGACCCTTCGCATGGACACTGAGACCCTTTCCGCCTCCGCCCGCCTGCTCGTCGACGGTGCGGAGGCCTTTCCAGAGATCATCCGCTGCATCCGGGAAGCCAAACGCACGATCGAGATCAATATGTTCATCTGGCGCGACGACGGGATCGGCAATGTGATCGCCCGTGAGCTGATCGCCGCCGCCGACCGCGGCGTGCTCGTCTCGATCGTCAAGGACCGCTACGGCGTGAGCTGTGAGCTCTCTGAAGAAGACCGCAGCTCCTTCTTCCATTCGGACGCGACGGTCAAAGAGCGGCTGATGGCACAGGCGCTCACGCTGCTCTACGCGCGCGAGATCTTCTTTACGCCGGTAAAATCGCCGGACCCTTTGGCGAATGTGCTCCGCGCGCACCCGAACATCCACGTTTCAGACCGGGCGTACCGCTGCGACCACTCGAAGTTCTATATCTTCGACGATGAGGTTTTGATCCTCGGCGGCATCAATATCGAGGATAAAGAAAACGGCGCGGACATCCGCGGCCGCAGGTATCATGACTACATGGCGGAAATACGCGAGGCCGGGGCTGTGCGCGTATTCAAAGCCAAGCGCGCAGACCCCGCTCTTGCCGGCACGCCCTTTGTGGTGAATATGAAGGAACCCAAACGCGTCTTTGAGCTTGAGGAGCACTATCATTCCCTGATCCGAAACGCGCGCGAGGACCTGACGATCCTGATGGCCTACTTCACGCCCGAGAAGCGCTTCTCTGCCGAGCTGCTTGCCGCCGCCCGCCGCGGCGTCCGGGTGCGGCTCGTGATGCCGAAGGCTGCCAACTACACCGAGGACTGCAACAAGCGCACGCTTACGGTGCTCTTTCGCGCGAATGAGCCGAACCTGACGCTCTATCTGACGCCGCGCATGCTCCACGCCAAGCTCCTCATGAGCGAGCAGACGATCTCGTTCGGCTCCGGGAACATCACGAAAAAGGCCTTCCGCCAGCTCGATGAGCTCAATCTCGCGCTCCCGAACGACGGCGGCGCCTTTTCCAGGGCCGTGCGCCAAAGCGTCGAAGCGACGATCGCCGAGGCGGAGCCCGTCACGTCAGCCGGGCAGCTCCGCTATCACCGCATCTATTCCCGTCTTGAGGGGATCTTGATGTGAGCAAACGAAACCACACAGCAAAGGATGAACGCTATGCGCAGCAAAGCTGAAATCAAAGAACAGGGCAAAAGCGTCTTAAAAGAGCTCCGGCTGCTGCTTTTGAACACCTGGTATCTCTTAAAGAGCAATTTCCTGATCGTCCTGCCCTTTCTGATCGTATATTCCGTGATCAACATTCTCGTCACCTCGATGGTCGTCGACCTCGCCACTTTCCTTGCGCTGGGTGCGACCGGGCAGACCTATATCGGGCCCGACAACGCGGCGCTGATCATCCGCTCCCCGGTCACGATCCTTCTGATCTTTCTTGCGCTGATCGCGGTCTGCTTTCTGCACATCGTCGAGATCTCCGGCATCATGCACGCGTACAGCATGTCGAACATCGGCAAAAAGACGACGCTCCGGGGCATGATCTCCACGGGCATCCATTCCGGCATTCGCGGCTTTCTCCCGAAAAACTGGGTGATATTGCCCTTCATCATCGTTCTGATCCCCCTGACCGGCTTCTTCTCGCTCTCATTCACCTCGCTCCAGGCGGTGATCCCGGGCTTTGTGCGGGAGTTCATCGATGCCAATACGCTCTACCACGGGCTCTATCTGCTGCTGTATTTCCTGATGCTCGTCATCGAGCTCGTGTGCATCTTCGCGATGAACTTCTATCTCTTAAGCGACGCGAGCTTCCCCGCCGCCTGCCGTCGGAGCCAAAAGCTCATCTCAGGACGCGTCGGCTTTACGCTGTTCTTCCTCGTGGTGACGGCGATCCTCTTCTCCCTGCTCGTCACCTGCGTCTCCGCGTCGGTCTCCTCACTTCTTCTGCAGCTTCTCTCACTCTTCAGAAAAACGCTCTCGGCCACGGATTCTTCCCGACTCGCCGCCTGGATCCTCACGACCAACA